>NZ_LIRL01000174.1 GCF_001419795.1 Streptomyces niveiscabiei | reverse complement strand
TCCGCCCCGCAGGAGCGGACGTGGCGGCCGTCCGCCGCGCCCTCCTGGAGCAGGGCACCGCCGTCCTCGGCAGGGCCCGTACCGGCGACGGACGGCTCTGGCTGAAGGCCACTCTCCTCAACCCCCACACCAGGCCGGCCGACCTCGACCGCCTCTTGGACCTCGTGGAAGGAACCACCCCCACATGACCGACGCCCCCACACCCCCCGACACCCCGCACGACCTCGTCGGGATCGGCATCGGCCCCGTCAACCTCTCCCTCGCGGCGCTCGCCCACCCCCTCACGGGCCTCGACGCCGTCTTCTACGAGCAGCGCCCCGGCTTCGACTGGCACCCCGGCCTCCTCATCGACGGCGCCCGCGTCCAAGTACCCTTCCTGGCCGACCTGGTGACCCTCGCCGACCCCGCCAGCCCCTGGACGTTCCTCAACTACCTCAAGACCCGCGACCGCCTCTTCCCCTTCTACTTCGCCGAGCGCTCCCACATGCAGCGCGCCGAGTACGACGCCTACTGCCGCTGGGTCGCCGGCAACCTCCCCGGACTCCACTTCCGCCACCAGGTCGACGCCGTCCGCTGGAACCCCGAACGCGCCCTGTTCGAGGTCGACTTCACCCACCTCGACGCCGAGGGCGAGGCCGAGGCCCTCGGCCGCGCCTACACCCGCAACGTCGCCCTCGGCGTCGGCACCGAACCCCACATCCCCGACGTCCTGCGCCCCCTCGTCGACGCCCCCGGCGTCCCCGTCGTCCACGCCGCCGACTACCTCGACCACCGCGCCGCGTTCCTCGCCGCCGACCACGTCACCGTCGTCGGCACCGGACAGTCCGGCGCCGAGATCTTCCTCGACCTGCTCCGGGGCCGCCCCAAGGGCCGCGAGCGCCTCCACTGGATCGGCCGCAGCGAGGCCTTCGCCCCCATGGAGTACTCCAAGCTCGGCCTCGAACACTTCACCCCCGACCACACCCGCTACTTCCACGCCCTCCCCGAACCCGTCCGCGACGAACTCCTCGCCAGACAGGGCCACTTGCACAAGGCGATCGACGCCCGCACCCTCACCGACATCCACGACGAGCTGTACGACCGCACCCTGCACGGCGGCTGGCCCGACACCGTCCTCACCCCCGGCGTGCGGGTCCGCACGGCCGGCCGCATCGCCACCACCAAGGTCGAACTCCACCTCGACCACGTCCAGCAGGGCACCCGCTCCCGCCTCACCACCGACGCCGTCGTCCTCGCCACCGGCTACCGGGAACGCCCCCTCGACCGCCTCCTCGCCGGACTCGACCCCTACCTGCGCCGCGACAACGCCGAACGCCCGCGCGTCGACGAGGAGTTCCGCCTCGTCCTCGACCCCGCCGTCACCGGAAACGTCTACGTCCAGAACGCCGAACGCCACACCCACGGCGTCGGCGCCCCCGACCTCGGCCTCACCGCCTGGCGCAGCGCCACCATCCTCAACTCCCTGACACAGAAGGAGATGTACCAGCTCCCGGCCCGAACGGCCTTCACCACCTTCGGACTTGAGACGAACCCCCGCGTCCCGGCCGCCCGCCGGCCCCGCACCCTCACCCCCCTCGTCGAACCACGCTGACCGCACACCCCCGTGATGCAATGCTCCGGCATCCACGACATCACGGGGGAACAAGCACACGTGAACCGACGACAGATACTCCTCGCGGCGACCGCCCTCGCCCTCACCCCGGCCGGCCCGGCCACCGCGGCCGTCCCCGCCACACCCCGCCTCGACCTCACCACCACCAGGCCCTGGCTCCACGAGATCACCCTCAGCGAGGCCCGCGTCCTCCAGTCCTTCGCCTTCGACAACGCCAACAGGCGCCTCTACACAGCCCAGTTGACCCAAGGCGGACGCACCCTCACCGGCGAGACCGCACCCGTCACCGGCGCCGAACGCTCCCGGAACGGCGACCTCTGCGTCACCCGCCTCGACTGGACCGGCACCGTCACCGGCCGCATGTACCTCAAGGGCTTCGGCCACGGCGTCTCCATCGCCGCCGAACCCGTCGGCACCAGCACCTACCTGTGGACCGAGACCGACGCCGTCCCCGACAGCCAGGACAACGGCTACGGCACCCGTATCGCCCGCTTCCGCTTCACCGACGGCGCCGTCCTCACGACCGGCTCCACCCAGCTCCTGCGCTTCGAGCCCGCCCCCGGCTCCGACCACAACACCGTCGCCCTCGACCCCGCCAACAGCCGTATCGCACACCGGAGTCGGACCGCGGGAGTCTGGACCTACACCCTCCACGACCTCGCCACCTTCAAGGCGGGCGTCTTCGACCCCCTCGCGGCCATCACCCAGCCCACCGTCCTCACCGGCCCCGTCTTCCAGGGGTACGCCACCCTCGGCCGCCACCTCTACACCCTCGACGGAACCTCCTTCGGCGACATCCACCTCACCGCGACCGACTGGAACACCGGAGCCGTCCTCGACCGGCAACTCACCGACGCCGGACAGGAGTTGTTCTACCGCGAACCCGAAGGCATGGCGATCCAGCTCCCTGACGCCACGTCACCGGCCAGGCTGCACTTCGGACTCGCCTCCGAGAAGTCGCTCACCGAGACCGACAAGAAGGCGAGCTTCTACTACACGGACACGACGGTCTGAGAAGAAGAAGGGGGGCCGCAGCACCGGCGGCCCCCCTTGTGAAAAGCACTCAACTCCGGCTTAAAACACCGGCGTTCCGTTCCGCGTCAGCTTCCAGTCCACCGACGCGAAGTCCTTCGGGTCCAGCACACCCTTCGCCGTCACCCACTCCGCGATCCGCGTCCGGATCTCCGTCGACTCCGCCCACAGCTCCTGCGCGGAGGCCACGTGCGGGAACGCCCCGCCGCCGTTCGCCCGGTAGTTGTTCACCGCGAACACGAACTGCTGCGCGTCGTCCAGCGCCGCACCCTGGTAGGTGAGGTTCTTGATCCGCGAACCCGCCGGCTGCGCGATGTCGATGTCGTACGAAAGACCCGACACGTAGTCGTAGTTGTAGTCCGGACGCCCGCCCGCGTTCGTCAGCTTCTCCACGTCCACGACCGCGTCCGGCGCCGTCTGGGCGAAGTACTGCGCCGAGTACTCCAGGTACGCCTTGATCTGCGCGCCCGTCAGCAACTTCGCGACCAGCGTGTTGTCGTACACGTACAGGCTCGACAGGTCCCGGATCGTCACGTCCCCGGCCGGGATCTCCGACGTCCGCGAGAACGGCGACGCCTGCGAGATCACCGGCAGCGACGCGTGCGCCGTACCCGCCAGCGCCGCCTTCACGACGTCCTCCTGGACCTTCGTGATCAGGTCGATGATCGGGGCGTCCTTGTAGCGCGCCTCGACCGTCGTCAGGGCCGCCGTGGCCGTGCCGACGACCTGGTTGACGTACTTCACGACCTTCGCGTGCTCGTCGCTCAGCAGCCGCGTGATCTTCGGGTCGTCCGCGACCGAGTTCGAGTTCAGGACCTTCGACGAGACCGACTCGACACTCCAGCGGCCCTTCTCCCGGACCAGCTCGATGTCGAACACCGACAGCCGCTCCGCGTACGCCAGCGGCTCGGAGAGGACGACCGTCTTGCCGGTCTTCTCGTTGACGACCTTCAGCTCCGGGATCTCCACGTGCGCGTGGCCCACCAGGATCGCGTCGATGCCGGGAACCTGCTTCGCGACGTTCGCCGCCGCGTTCTCGACGTACGGCAGCTGGTCGCCGTACGAGGAGGTGCCGGAGGAACCGGAGTGCGCCGACACGATCACGACGTCCGCGCCGAGGGAGCGCAGCTTCGGGACGTACTTCGCGGCCTGCTCCTCGAGCCCCGGGAACGCCAGCTTGCCCTGGACGTACGCCTTGTCCCAGATCGCGATGCCCGGGTTCGTGAGACCGAGGATCGCCACCTTCACCGGCGGCGCGCCCTTCGGGCACACCGTCTTGATGACGTACGGCGGGAAGGCGGGGCGCAGCGTCTTCGCGTCCACCGCGTTCGCGCCCAGCAGCGGGAAGCGCAGCTGCGACTCGAATTTGCGGAGCGTCTCGATGCCGTAGTTGAACTCGTGGTTGCCGAGCGCCGCCGCGTCGTACCCGATCGCGTTCATCGCCTGCGCCATCGGGTGCACCGGGCCGCCCTTGGCGGTGATCGGGTCGACCTTCGCGTAGTAGTACGTCAGCGGGGTGCCCTGGATGGTGTCGCCCGCGTCGATCAGGAGCGTGTTGTGGCGGCCCTTCTCCGCGCGCAGCCGGTTCACCAGCGTCGAGATCCGGGCCAGGCCCTGGGCGTTGCCGGCCGCGTCCTTGTACTCCGCGTCCTTGAAGTAGTCCCAGTTGAAGACGTGACCGTGCAGGTCGGTGGTGCCCATGACGGTCAGCGAGTACCGCTTCTTCGCCGGGGACTTCTTCGGCGCGGCCTGTGCCGGCGCCGCCGCCGTACCCGCGATCGCCACCCCCGCCCCGGTCACGGCGGACTTCTTCAGGAACTTGCGGCGGTTCAACGGCATATCTCGTACTCCTCGGGGAATCGTCAACGACGCGCGTAGATTCTGACCCGTCCATGACCGTCCGCAACAGGTCCGGAAGGTTGCGATCAGGTGACCTGACGGGGTCGGCCGGACATGCGAGAGTGTGCCGTATGACGAACGGCACCGCTGAGGCACCACTGCTGACGGTCCGGGGCGAGGCAGGCATCGAGACGGACCCCGAGGTCGCCCGGGTCGGCGTGAGCGTCGGCGCGGAAGGACTCGACCGACGGCAGGTCCTCGACGACCTCACCCGCGCCAACACCCTCGCCCTCGACCTGATCGCCTCCTACGGCGACGCCGTCGAACGCGTCTCCACCGGCGGCCTCTCCGTCGCACCCGCCTTCGTCCTCGACGACCGCGGCCAGGTCATGGGCTACCAGGGACGCGTCCACATCGGCGTCCGCGTCACCGACTTCACCGCCCTCGGCGAACTCGTCACCCGCCTCGCCGACCTCGACCTCATCTCCGTGGAAGGCCCCTCCTGGGAGCTGCGGCACGACTCGCCCGTCCCCGGCGAGGTCCGCCGCGCCGCCGTCCGCGAAGCCGTCCGGCGCGCCCGCGAGTACGCCGACGCGCTCGGCACCACGCTCGCCGCGCTCCTCGAACTCTCCGACGAAGGGGGGCACGCGGCCCGCCCCCGCGCCGAGGCCGCCTTCGGGCGGCGGGCACGGAGAGTGTCCCTCGGGGAGCCCGCGCCCCTCGACCTCGAACTGCCCCAGCTCTGGGTCGAGGCCGCCGTCGTCGCCCGTTTCACCCTCCACCCGCCCGCCCTCGACGCATGAAATACGCTCATCGGAGCGGCCATGCGCACACTTCGTGACTTGTCAATAACCCTTCACGCAAAGGTTGTTGAGTAGTCATGCGCGGCCCATGGCCTACCCGGCGGTAGGGCCTAGGCTCGGACCATGCGCCGAGCGAAGATCGTCTGTACCCTGGGGCCCGCCACCGACTCGTACGACCAGATCAAGGCCCTGGTCGACGCCGGAATGGACATCGCCCGCCTCAACCTCAGCCACGGCAGCCACGCGGAGCACGAGGACCGGCTGAACCGCGTCCGCAAGGCCGCGGAGGAGACCGGGCGGGGCGTCGGCATCCTCGCCGACCTCCAGGGACCCAAGATCCGCCTCGGCACGTTCACCGAAGGGCCCGTCCTGCTGGAGCGCGGCGACGCCTTCACGATCACCGTCGAAGAGGGCGCCCAGGGCGACGGCCACTCCTGCGGGACGACGTACGCCGGGCTCGCCGCCGACGTCACACCCGGTGAGCGCATCCTCGTCGACGACGGCAAGGTCTGCCTCCAGGTCACCTCCGTCGACGGACCCCGCGTCCACACCACCGTCCTCGAAGGCGGCATGGTCTCCGACCACAAGGGCCTCAACCTCCCCGGCGTCGCCGTCTCCGTCCCCGCGCTCTCCGACAAGGACGAGGCCGACCTCCGCTGGGCGCTGCGCAACGGTGCCGACATCATCGCCCTGTCCTTCGTCCGCAGCGGCAAGGACATCGACGACGTCCACCGCATCATGGACGAGGAACGCCGCCGCCTCCCCGTCATCGCCAAGGTCGAGAAGCCCCAGGCCGTCGACGCCATCGAGGACATCGTCGCCGCGTTCGACGGGATCATGGTCGCGCGCGGTGATCTGGGCGTCGAGATGCCCCTGGAACAGGTCCCGCTGGTCCAGAAACGCGCCATCAAACTCGCCAAGCGCAACGCCAAGCCGGTCATCGTCGCCACCCAGATGCTCGACTCGATGATCGACAACTCCCGCCCGACGCGCGCGGAGGCGTCGGACGTCGCCAACGCGGTGATCGACGGCACGGACGCGGTGATGCTCTCCGGTGAGACCAGCGTCGGCAAGCACCCCATCGAGACGGTCCGCACGATGGCGAAGATCGTCGAAGCGGCGGAGGAGGACATCCTCGCGAAGGGGCTCCCGCCCCTGACGGACCACAACAAGCCCCGCACCCAGGGTGGCGCCGTCGCCCGCGCCGCCGCCGAGATCGGCGACTTCCTGGGCGCCAAGTACCTCGTCGCCTTCACCCAGACCGGCGACACGGTCCGCCGCCTCTCCCGCTACCGCTCCCCGATCCCGGTCCTCGCCTTCACCCCGGTCGCCTCCACCCAGGCCCAACTGAGCGTCAGCTGGGGCGTCCAGACCCTCCTCGGCCCCTGGGTCGACTCCACCGACGCCATGGTCGAACAGGTCGACGAACTCCTCCTCAAGCACGGCCTCTGCCAACAGGGCGACGTCGTCGTCATCACGGCGGGCTCCCCGCCCGGCGTCTCGGGCTCCACGAACATGGTCCGCGTCCACCACATCGGCGAGGACGACAGTCCGCGGTAGGGGGTACAGCAAAAAGCGGGGGGCCACCGGACGGTGATCCTCCGCTTTCAAGTCGCTTCCTTCGATTCGAAGGAAAAGTGCCCCGGGTCGGACTCGAACCGACACTGTGTGGGTTTTGAATCCACTGCCTGCTGCCAATTGGGCTACCGGGGCCCACAGAATCGAAGGTTTACCCCGACCTGCTGTGCCCCCACCTTACCGCAGCTAGGTACGCTCTTGTCAGCAGTACCCCTGCCCCGACCAAGGAGCCCCCGTGACCGCCGAGTCGCCCCAGCCCGTAGACGCGCCCGACGACGACAAGTCGCACGTGCCTCCGCTGACGACCCGGGTCGTCATCGCGGAGGACGAGGCGCTGATCCGTCTCGATCTGAAGGAGATGCTGGAGGAGGAGGGGTACGCGGTCGTCGGGGAGGCCGGGGACGGGGAGCAGGCCGTCGAGCTGGCCCGCGAGCACCAGCCGGACCTGGTGATCCTGGACGTCAAGATGCCCAAGCTGGACGGGATCTCGGCCGCCGAGAAGATCGCCGAGGAGCGGATCGCCCCGGTGCTGATGCTGACCGCGTTCTCGCAGCGGGACCTGGTCGAGCGGGCGCGGGACGCGGGGGCGATGGCGTACCTCGTGAAGCCGTTCAGCAAGAGCGACGTCGTCCCGGCCATCGAGATGGCCGTCTCGCGGTTCACCGAGCTGAAGGAGCTGGAGAAGGAGATCGCGGACCTCTCCCAGCGCCTGGAGACCCGCAAGCTGGTCGACCGCGCGAAGTCGATCCTCCAGACCGAGTACGGCCTGACGGAACCGGCCGCGTTCCGCTGGATCCAGAAGACCTCGATGGACCGCCGTATGTCGATGCAGCAGGTCGCGGAGGCGGTCATCCAGGACGCGGACGAGAAGAAGTCCACGAAGGGCTGAACCGCGGGTCACTTCTCGACGGGGTCGTCGGTTTCGTCGGAGTCCGGGGCATGGGTCGGAGCGCGATAGCGGCCCATGCTCGCCGCGATCATCACGGCTGCGACCGGAGCCGTGAGCCCGTAGAGCAGCGGGATTGTGTCCTTGAAGAGGTTGTACAGGACGAGCAGGCCGACGAGCCCGGCGATGAGGCGGACACCCATGCCGTCAGCATAGGTGCGGTGTGCGGCAGTTGAGAGGGGGCCGGGGTCACCCGGCCCCCTCTCGGCTCTGCTCAGTCCTCGCCGAGGTACGCCTTGCGGACCGACTCGTCGTGG
Source organism: Streptomyces niveiscabiei (assembly GCF_001419795.1). GTDB lineage: Bacteria > Actinomycetota > Actinomycetes > Streptomycetales > Streptomycetaceae > Streptomyces > Streptomyces niveiscabiei. Next base: position 9,011 of record NZ_LIRL01000174.1, on the reverse strand, counting down.
AGGAGGTCCTGGCCCGTGCCGGAGAGGACGATGTTGCCGACCTCCATGACGTGGCCGTGGTCCGCGAGGGAGAGGGCGGCCTGGGCGTTCTGTTCGATGAGGAGGATCGTCATGCCCTGGGACTTCAGCTCGGCGATGGTGGCCATGATCTTCTGCATCATGATGGGGGAGAGCCCCATCGAGGGCTCGTCCAGCATCAACAGCTTCGGCTGGGACATCAGGGCGCGGCCCATGGCCAGCATCTGCTGCTCGCCGCCCGAGAGGGTGCCCGCCGCCTGCTTGCGGCGTTCACCGAGGATCGGGAAGAGGTCGTAGGCGTGCTGGATGTCCTGTTCGATGCCGGGCTTGTCGTTGCGGAGGAAGGCACCGAGGCGGAGGTTGTCCTCGATGGTCATGCGGGGGAAGATGTGCCGGCCCTCGGGGGAGTGCGCGAGGCCGAGGGAGACGATCTGGTGCGCGGGGATCTTCTTCAGCGACTTGCCGTTGAAGCGGATCTGGCCGCCGACGGGCTTGAGGAGCCCGGAGAGCGTGCGCAGGGTGGTCGTCTTGCCGGCGCCGTTGGTGCCGATGAGGGTGACGACCTCGCCGGCGTCGACGGTGAAGGAGATGCCTTTGACGGCCTCGATCTTGCCGTAGGCGACGCGGAGGTCTTCGACTTCGAGCAGCGCGGTCACTTCGCGCCTCCTTCGGTGGTGCTGTGGGCCTCCGCCGCTTCGACCTCGGCGACTTCCTCGGCGCCGGGCGCGTTCTCGAAGGGTTCGCCGAGGTAGGCGGCGACGACGCGTTCGTCTCCCTGGACGGTGGCGCTGTCGCCCTCGATGAGCTTCTCGCCCTGGACGAGGACGGCGACGCGGTCGCAGAGGTTGAAGATGAACCGCATGTCGTGCTCGATGACGAGGACGGCGATGCCCTGGTCGCGGATGGCGAAGACCAGCTCTTCGGTGGCGCGGGTCTCCTGGGGGTTCATGCCGGCGGTGGGCTCGTCGAGCAGGAGCAGCCCGGGTTCGCTGGCCAGCGCCCGCGCGATCTCCAGCTTGCGCTGTTCGCCGTAGGGCAGGTTGCGCGCGAGGTGCTCGGACTTGTCCGCGAGGCCGACGAACTGGAGGAGTTCCATGGCGCGTTCGCGGGAGGCGGCCTCGGCCTTGTGGAAGGAGGGCAGGCGCAGGACGGCGGACCAGAACCCTTCCTTCGTCCGGGTGTGGCGGCCGACGAGGACGTTCTCCAGGACGGTCATGTTGGCGAAGAGCCGGATGTTCTGGAAGGTCCGCGCGATGCCGGCGGCGGTGACCTTGAAGGACTTGGCCGGCAGGACAGTGTCCTTGTAGCGGACCTCGCCCTCGGTGGGGACGTACAGCCCGGTGAGGCAGTTGAAGAAGGTCGTCTTGCCGGCGCCGTTGGGCCCGATGAGTCCGACGATCTCGCCGCTGTTGACGGTGAGGTCGACGCCTCGTACGGCGGTGAGGCCGCCGAAGCGCATGGTGACGCCGCGTGCGTCGAGGACGGTGTTCGTCATGGTCGTCAGGCCCCTGCCTTGCTGAGGACGGTGGGCGCTTCGGCCTCTTCGTGGAACTCCAGCTGGCGGCGGCGGTTGGGGATCAGGCCTTCGGGCCGGAAGCGCATGATGAGGATGAGGGCGACGCCGAAGCTGAAGAGCTGGAACTCCCCGAGGAACTGGAGCTTGTTGGGGATGAGGAAGAGGAGCGCCGCGCCGACGAGGGGCCCGCTGATGGTGCCCATGCCACCGAGGACGACGGCGGCGAGGAGGAACGCGGAGTTGGGCGGCGAGGAGCTGGCGAAGACGTACTGGTCCGGGGTGACGGCGTAGCTGACGTGGGCCTGTACGGTGCCGGCGAGCCCGGCCAGCGTCGCGCCGACGGCGAAGGCGATGAGCTTGACGCGGAAGCCGTTGATGCCCATGGCGAGCGCGGCGGTCTCGTCCTCGCGGATGGCGATCCAGGCGCGGCCGATGCGGGAGTCGCTGCTGCGCCGGAAGACGACGATGACGACGGCGGTGATGAGGAGCATCAGCAGGAAGTAGTTGGCGAACCGGCCGATGGTGAAGCCCGCGATGTCGTGCGGGGTGCCGAGGTCGAACCCGAGGATCTTGAGGTCGGGGATGGAGACGACGCCGTTGGAGCCGTTGGTGACCTTGGGGCCCGAGGTGCCGTCGAGGTTGTTGACGGTGATGCGGAAGATCTCGCCGAAGCCGAGGGTGACGATGGCGAGGTAGTCGCCGCGCAGCCTGAGGGTCGGGGCGCCGATGAGGACGCCGAAGACGAGGGAGGTGGCGGCGCCGACGAGGACGGCGGCCCAGAACGGGAAGTGGACGTCGATCGGCGAGGTGGTGCTGCCGGAGACGAGGGCCGCGGCGTAGGCGCCGACGCCGAGGAAGGCGACGTAGCCGAGGTCGAGGAGTCCGGCGAGGCCGACGACGATGTTCAGGCCGAGGGCGACGGTGGCGAAGATGAGGATCTGGACGCCGAGGGTCGCGTACTGGTCGTCGGTCTGGGTGAAGGGGAAGAGGGCGGCGGTGATGAAGCCGCCGGTGATGGTGATGCTCTGGTGGCGTGCGGTGATCTGGGAGGCGTGGGCGACGAGGCCGGCCTTGTTGAGGGCGGCGAAGCCGAACCCTGCCGTGATCAGGAAGCCGATGAAGAGTTCGTCGTACTCGGTGCCGATGCCGTAGGTGAAGACGGTGAGGCCGAGGGCGAGGACGGCGATGACGATGAGGATCTCGGCGTACGAGGGGAGCGCGCGGACCGGCTTCGGGGCGTCGGCGGTGAAGGCGGTCTTGACGGTCGTCCACTGGTGGCGGGCGCGGTGCTTGGCCTGTTCCCAGCCGGTGTCGTCGGGGTCGGCCGGGTCGGGCGCGGGGTGCTCGAAGGGCAGGGCGAGGGCGCCGACCAGGGCGATCAGGGTGGCGGCGGCGACGAGGTAGCCGCCGGGTTCGAGGTTGACGACGCCGCCGAGGTCGACGCTGATCGCGAGGACCGTGTACCAGGCGGTGGCGAAGCCGGCGAGGGCGGCGAACTTGACGGCCGCGTCGCCGCCCGCCGGGGTGAGCCAGCCCAGGCCCTTCACCCCGTACGAGGAGAGGGTGAAGAGGGCGGTGAGGGCGGCGGCGACGAGGACGAGGACCTGGAGACCGCCGGGGTAGCCGTAGACGGTGAGGTCGCCGGGGAAGTCGCCGGTCCAGGTCCAGGCGAGGAAGGTGGAGACGATGGCCAGCGCGCTGCCGCCGAGGGCGAGGGCGCGGCCGGTCTTCTCGGGGAGGTTGATCAGACCGGCGGGCGCGGGCGCGGTGTCCGGGGTCTTCGGTGCGGTGGTCTGTGTCGTCATGGAGGTCACGCCCTGTCCGCGACGCGCTCGCCGAGCAGGCCTTGAGGCCTGAACAGCAGTACGAGGATGAGGAGTACGAAGGCCCAGACGTCGGCCCAGGACTGGCTGCCGAACTTGTCCATGCCGGGGATGTCGGCGACGTAGGCGGTGGTGAGGGTCTCGGCGACGCCGAGGACGACGCCGCCGATCATGGCGCCGTAGATGTTGCCGATGCCGCCGAGGACGGCCGCGGTGAACGCCTTGAGGCCGAGGAGGAAGCCCATCTTGAAGTCGATCTGGCCGTACTTGAGGCCGTAGGCGACGGCTCCGACGGCGGCGAAGGCGGCGCCGAGGGCGAAGGCGAGGACGATGATGCGGTCGGTGTTGACGCCCATCAGCTTCGCGGTGTCGGGGTCCTGGGCGGTGGCCTGCATGCCGCGGCCGGTGCGGGTCTTCATCACGAAGTAGGCGAGGAAGGCCATCGAGAGGGGGGCGGCGCAGAGCAGGAAGATGTCACCGGTCTGGATGGTGACGTCGCCGAGTTCGAAGGGGCCGCCGGGGATCTCGGGGAAGGTACGGGCCGACTTCGCGTCGGGGTACCAGGCCCAGACCGCCTGCTGGAGGGCGAGGGAGAGGCCGATCGCCGTGATGAGCGGGGCGAGGCGGGGGCCGCCGCGCAGGGGGCGGTAGGCGAAGCGTTCGGCTCCGACGGCGATGGTGACGGCGACGACGATCGCGCCGACGATCATCAGGGGCAGGGCGAGCCACATGGTCGTGCCGCTCGGGAGCCAGAGCCAGACCGTGAGCGCGCCGAAGCCGCCGGTCATGAAGATCTCGCCGTGGGCGAAGTTGATGAGCTGGACGATGCCGTACACCATCGTGTAGCCGATGGCGACGAGCCCGTACATGGCTCCTAGTAGCAAGCCGTTGACCAGCTGCTGCGGCAGTTCGTTCACCGCATGTCCTCCGAGACGGTCGTGTGTGACGGTGGCCGGATGCGAGTGCGCGCGGGGCGCTGTTGGAACAGCGCCCCGCGCGGCTCTCGTGAGGGGGGTGTGGCTGGGCGGGTCAGCCGCCGTTGTAGGTGCCGGAGGTGACGGTCTTCCAGGCGCCGGCCGTGACGGAGTAGACGGTGAGCTGCTTGTTGGTGGCGTCGCCGAACTCGTCGAAGGAGACCTTGCCGGTCACGCCGTCGAAGGAGACGTTCTGCATGGCGGCGAGGACCTTGGCGCGGGGGTCGGCGGGGAGCTTGCCGCCGTTGTCGTCGACGACCTTCTTGACGGCCTCGATGATCGCCCAGGCGCTGTCGTACGAGTAGCCGCCGTAGGCGGAGTAGCCGTCGGAGTAGCCGCCGGCCTTGTAGTCGTCGATGAACTTCTTCGCGGAGGGCAGCTCCTCGACGGGGGCGCCGACGGAGGTCGCGATGTCGCCGTTGCCGGTGGCGCCGGCGAGCGCGATGAACTTGTCGTCCTTGATGCCGTCGCCGCCGACGAGCGGGATGTTCGCGCCGGCCGCCTTGATCTGCTTGGAGAGCGGGCCGGCCTGCGGGTACTCGCCGCCGTAGTAGACGACGTCGGCGCCGGAGCTCTTGACCTTGGCGGCGACCGCGGAGAAGTCCTTGGCGTCGGGGTTGATGTGCTCGGTGCCGACGACCTGGCCGCCGAGCTTCTTGAACTCGGCGGTGAAGGTGCCCGCGAGACCGGCGCCGTACGCCTTCTTGTCGTCGATGACGAAGACCTTGGTCTTCTTCGCCGTGTTGTGGACGTACTGCGCGGCGAACGGGCCCTGGATGGCGTCCGTGGTCGCGGTGCGGAAGAACGACTTGAACTGGCGGACCTTCTTGGTCGCCCAGTTCGGGCCCTGGGTCAGGATCGGGCCGGTGGTGGCCGGGGAGACCTGGACGAGGCTCGCGGCCTCGAAGATCTTCTGCATCGAGACGGCGACGCTGGTGTTCAGCGGGCCGACGACGCCGATGACGTTCTTGTCGGCGACGAACTTCGTGGCGTTCTGCTGGCCGGGGGCGGACTGGCCCTGGTCGTCGAGGGGCTCGATCTTGAAGGTGACGCCCTTGACGAACTCCTGCTTGTTCGCGATCTTCGTCGCGAGGTCGGCGGAGTTGCGCATGCCGAGGCCCATCGCGGACAGGTCGCCGCTGATCGGGGCGTCCAGGCCGATGGTGACGGTGGTGGTGCCGCCCGCGTCGGACTTGTCACCGCTGTCGTCGCGCGAGCCACAGGCGGTCAGAGTGAGAGAGCCCGCCGCCAGTGCGGCGGTGATGGCGATGAACGAGCGTTGACGCACGATCCAGTCCTTTCCCTGGCACGGCCCTCCCCCCTGGAAGTGGCCGAGTCGGGCGTCTGACCGGAGGGGTATTCCGGCCGCGCCGTGACTGGCCGTGACTCTAAGCGGGTGTGGATAGCTGGAGGAGAGTCTGGCCAATGCTGTGACGCTCTTGTTATGACACGAGGTAATGCAGAGCGGTACTGGAAGGGCGGAACAGTGGAATTCGAGCCGATTCGTTCCGTCCGCATGGTGAGAACGCGCAGGACCGGGCGGGTGTGGTTCAGGAGTCTGGGGCGTTTTGCTGATGACGGAATTCGTTGCCGCAGGCTCTTGTCCGGCGGGGGTCGCTTTATTGCGTCCTCATTACGCAGGGTTACGTCCATGAAAGGGAATCGGACGTTCCTGATCGCTTTTCCGTATTCCGCCCCTCGTATCGGGCCCCGAAAAACACCGCAGGTCCGCACCCCGGAGCGGGGGGCGGACCTGCATCGATATGCGGCGGACGGTGACCGGCTACCGGACGGACGGCGCCTCGGCGCCCGCGGGGATGTCACGCAGCAGACACGTCAGCCGCGCCGTGCACACCCGCCGGCCCGCCTCGTCCGTGATGACGATCTCGTACGTCGTCGTGGAGCGCCCCCGGTGCACCGGCGTGGCCACACCCGTCACCGTGCCGGAGCGCACACCCCGGTGGTGCGTGCAGTTCAGGTCGACGCCCACGGCCAGTTTCGTGCTCCCGCCGTGCAGCATCGCCCCGACCGAACCGAGCGTTTCGGCCAGCACCGCCGAGGCACCGCCGTGCAGCAGCCCGTACGGCTGGGTGTTGCCCTCCACCGGCATCGTGCCCACCACCTGGTCGGCGGACGCCTGGATGATCTCGACGCCCATCCGGGTGCCGAGATGGCCCGCGGAGAACAGGGACGGCAGGTCGACGCCGAGTGCGGCGTACTCGTCGACGACCTCTTGCGGGAACGTCTGCTCGGCCATGGGCCCGGCTCCGTTTCGTGGTGGCGTGTCTCGGCTCGGTGTGCTGCTGAGCAAACGCTCAGTCGGCCGCCGATTGTTCCAGACGCACCACCACGGACTTGCTGGCCGGGGTGTTGCTGGTGTCCGCCGTCGCGTCCAGCGGGACCAGGACGTTCGTCTCCGGGTAGTACGCCGCCGCGCAGCCGCGCGCGGTGGGGTAGACGACGACCCGGAAGCCCGGCGCACGCCGCTCCACGCCGTCCTTCCACTCGCCCACGAGGTCGACGTACGCACCGTCCCTGAGCTTCAGCCGCTCGGCGTCCTCAGGGTTGACCAGGACCACCCGGCGGCCGTTCTTGATGCCCCGGTAGCGGTCGTCCAGGCCGTAGATCGTGGTGTTGTACTGGTCGTGGCTGCGCAGCGTCTGGAGCAGCAGGCGGCCCTCCGGCAGCTCGGGGAACTCCACCGGCGCGGACGTGAAGTTGGCCTTGCCGGTCGCCGTCGGGAAGCGGCGCTCGTCGCGCGGGGCGTGCGGGAGGGCGAAGCCGCCGGGGTGCGCCACCCGCGCGTTGAAGTCCTCGAAGCCGGGGATCACGCGCGCGATGCGGTCGCGGATCGCCGCGTAGTCCTTCTCGAACTCCTCCCAGGGGGTGGCGGTCCGGTCCTTCAGGACGCGGCGGGCCAGACGGCACACGATCGCCGGCTCCGACAGGAGCTGCGCGCTCGCCGGCTTCAGGCGGCCCCGGGACGCGTGGACCATGCCCATCGAGTCCTCGACGGTCACGAACTGCTCGCCGGAGCCCTGGAGATCGCGCTCCGTGCGGCCCAGGGTGGGCAGGATCAGCGCCCGCGCGCCCGTGACCACGTGCGAGCGGTTCAGCTTCGTCGACACGTGCACCGTCAGGCGCGCCTTGCGCATCGCCGCCTCCGTCACCTCCGTGTCCGGGGACGCCGAGACGAAGTTGCCGCCCATCGCGAAGAACAGCTTGGCCTCGCCGTCGCGCAGGGCGCGGATCGCGCGGACGACGTCGTAGCCGTGCCCGCGCGGGGGCGCGAAGCCGAACTCCTTCTCCAGGGCGTCCAGGAACGCGGGCGCGGGGCGTTCGAAGATGCCCATCGTGCGGTCGCCCTGCACGTTCGAGTGGCCGCGGACCGGGCACACGCCCGCGCCGGGGCGGCCGATGTTGCCGCGCAGCAGGAGGAAGTTGACGACCTCGCGGATCGTCGGCACGGAGTGCTTGTGCTGGGTCAGGCCCATCGCCCAGCAGACGATCGTCCGCTCGGAGGCGAGGACCATGCGCAGGGCCTCCTCGATCTCCGCGCGCGTGAGACCCGTCGCCGTCAGGGTCTCGTCCCAGTCGGCCGCCCTGGCCGTCTCGGCGAACTCCTCGAAGCCGTGGGTGTGTTCGGCGATGAAGTCCTCGTCGACGGCGTTTTCCGTTTCGAGGATCAGCTTGTTCAGGAGGCGGAACAGGGCCTGGTCGCCGCCGAGGCGGATCTGGAGGAACAGGTCCGTGAGGGGAGCGCCGGCGGTCATGCCCTTGGCGGTCTGCGGGTTCTTGAACTTCTCCAGGCCCGCCTCGGGCAACGGGTTGACGCTGATCACCTTCGCGCCGGACGCCTTCGCCTTCTCCAGCGCGGAGAGCATGCGCGGATGGTTCGTCCCCGGGTTCTGGCCCGCGACGATGATCAGGTCCGCCTGGTAGAGGTCCTCCAGCAGGACGCTGCCCTTGCCGATGCCGATCGTCTCCGACAGGGCCGAGCCGCTCGACTCGTGGCACATGTTCGAGCAGTCCGGGAGGTTGTTCGTGCCCAGCTCCCGCGCGAACAGCTGGTACAGGAACGCGGCCTCGTTGCTCGTGCGGCCCGAGGTGTAGAACACCGCCTCGTCCGGGGAGCCGAGGCGGTCGAACTCCTCGCCCATGATCTCGAACGCGCGGTCCCAGGAGACCGGTTCGTAGTGGTCGGCGCCCTCGGGGAGGTACATCGGGTGCGTCAGCCGGCCCTGCTGGCCCAGCCAGTACCCGCTGCGCGTCGCGAGGTCGTCGACACTGTGCCCGGCGAAGAACTCCGGGGTGACCCGGCGCAGCGTCGCCTCCTCGGCGACGGCCTTGGCGCCGTTCTCGCAGAACTCGGCGGCATGCCGGTGATCAGGTTCGGGCCAGGCGCACCCGGGACAGTCGAACCCCTCCTTCTGATTGACCCGCAGCAGCGTCAGCGCGGTCCGCTTGACGCCCATCTGCTGCTGGGCCATCCGCAGCGAATGCCCCACGGCGGGCAGCCCCGCCGCCGCATGCTTCGGCCCACCCACCCGCGGCGCGTCCTGAACCGGATCACTCTTCGGCGCCTTCCCGGCCATCCCACACTCTCCTTCGCAACCGCAAGCGGAGTCCTTGTTCGATCCTCCCACGGGGGAGTGACAGTTGGGATGGGGCGGGGGGTGG
>NZ_LIRL01000173.1 GCF_001419795.1 Streptomyces niveiscabiei | reverse complement strand
GGTCGGCGGGGCTTCGGGGGCGGTCGGCGCGGTACGCGGGGCGTGAACTCCCCGCGCAGGCGCCCCGTGGAAACTCCTCCGCGAAGATCGCCGGCACCGCCTAGGGTCGACGGTATGACGACATCGCTCACCGGCACCGCCTTCGACTCCCTCAGCCTCGACGCCGTACGCGACACCGAGACGCTGCGCCTGACCTACGAGGACCCCGGGGACGCGGCCAGGCGCAAGGAGATGACCGAACTCACCGAGCAGACACGCCGGTTGATCGGCTGCGCCGCGCTGGTGATGATCGCCAGCGCGGACGCCGAGGGCAACTGCGACGTCTCGCCGCGCGGCGGCCCCGCCGGGTTCGTCTCCGTCCTGGACGACCGGACGCTCGCGATACCGGACGCGACCGGCAACAAGCGCCTGGACACCCTGCACAACGTCATCGCCACCGGCCGCGCCGGGCTCCTGTTCGTCATCCCGGGGCGCACCACGACCCTCCGGGTCAACGGCCGCGCCTGCGTCTCCACCCGCCCCGACCTGCTGTCCCAGCTGACCGCCGTGGGCAAGCCGCCCGCCAGCGCCCTGGTCATCGGCATCGAGACGGTCTACCCGCACTGCCCGAAAGCCCTCCTGCGCAGCTCCGCGTGGAAGCCGGAGGACTGGCTCCCGGCGGACGCGCAGCCCACCTCGGCGGAGGTCACCCTGGCCCAACTCCGCATCCCGGACCTGACGATCGAGGACATCCAGCAGGCGGAGGCGGACTCCCTGAAGTACCGGTACGAGTGACACCGCGTACGGTCTAGGCCCGCGGCGTCCGGCCCATGAACGCCGCCAACTGATCGAGGGCCGGGGCGTGTTCGGGTGCGGGCTGGGCCGGGGCGAGGGACCCACCGGCGGTGCGGGGCAGGCCGCCGTAGATCTCCCGGACCACCGGCAGCGCGGCGCGCGCGATATCGGGCTCCAGGTCGCGGTCGTGGCCGAGGGCGGTCGCGAGGTCCCAGCCGTGCACGAGGAGTTCGATCAGGAGCTGCTCGACCACGCGGCGGCCGGGGGCGGGGCCGAAGGGGCGGGTCAGCATGCCGGGCTGCCGGAAGGCGGCGCGTGCCGTGGCGGCGGCCGTCGTGAAGGCGGTGACGTGGTCGTCGCCGAGGTGGTCCTCGGTGTGGCCGACGGCGGGCGGCGTGCCCTGCGCCAGGCCGCCCCAGACGAGGTTCTCCCACACCAGGTGGTCGAGCAGTTCCCGTACGGTCCAGTCCGAGCAGGGGGTGGGCAGGCCGAACCGGTCCGGCCCCGCCGCGCGCACCAGCACCCCGACGGTGTCCTGAACCCGGACGAAAGCCTCCAGCACCCCTCCAGGCCAGGGGTCCGTGCCGTCGGCGTAAAGGGCTTCGAGCCGGGCGCCGCGCACCCCCGGCTCGGGGTTGGCAAGCAGGGCGGCGACGAGCCACCGGCCCTCCTCGGCGATCCCGGCGGGCACGGGCCGGCCACCGAGGACGCACAGCAACTGCCAGAACCGCTCGACGGCGGGCTCAGCGGCGGCGGTGAGCTGCTCACGCAGCAACCCGCGTGCGTCGGGGCCGTCGGCGGTCACGGCTGGGCCGGTGCGAGAGGCCGGGCCGGTGTCCGGGGCCGGGCTGGTACCCGAGGCCGGACCAGTGCCTGAGGCCGGGCCGGTGTCCAGGGGTGGGCCGCTGTCTGTGGCCGGGCCGGTGCCGGAGGCTGGGCCAGTGTCCGGGGCCGACCCGGTACCCGAGGCCGGCCCGCTGTCCGGGGCCCGGCCGGTGTTCGCGCGGCTGGGCAGCCAGGCCGTGACGATGCCCGCGACGACCGGATCGGCGGCCGGGGAGTCCGCCGCGATGCCGGCCCGCATCGCCTCGCGGACGTGCGCGGTCCACGTGTCGGTGAGTGCACGCATCTCCGCCGCCGCGCCGGGGTCCCGCACCCCCTGCCCCTGACGGGCGGCGTACACGGCCAAGCGCCGTACGGCGGACCGCAGTTCGTCACCGGCGATCAGCTCGCCCAGCTCCAGCCACGCCTCGACCTGTTCGTCGGTGGGATGCTCCGGCAGGTCGGCGCCGGCCGCGAGGAGCCCCTCGCGGAAGTCGGGCACGTCCAGATCGCCGAGGGCGCCGGTGAGGAAGCCGTGGACCAGGTCGCGGCGTTCGTCGGGGGACATGTGGGCGGTACGGGTCATCAGGGCGAGCCCTTCGTGGGTGGTGCGGCGGGTGACGGCGCGCAGGACGGCCTGGTGGGTCCGCAGCCGGCGGATCCGCTCCTCCAGCGCCTCGGCATGGGCCGCGGCCACCTCCTGGAGCCCGCCCTCACGATCGAGCGCGGCCCGGATCTCACCGAGCCCCATCCCCAGATCCCGCAGAGTGCGGGCCAGCCGGAGCCGGGCCACACCGGCGGTGTCGTACCGGCGATAACCGCCGGCGGTCCGGTGAACCGGCGCGACGATGCCCACGTCGGACCAGTGCCTGACCACCTTCACCGGCAGCCCGGTCTGCCGTGCCACGGCCCCGATGCTCCACGTGGACCCCGGCCCGTCGTCCTTGCGCATGCGCTCCACCCTCGACTCTCCCTCCGTGGGAGAGTCAAGCCGCACCTGCCACCGACGGGGAAGCTCCCCTTCCGTGACGGCACCCGTGCCACTAGATTCGGTGTCATGACCGCCATCACCCTGCGCATCCCCGACGCCATGGACAAGCCCCTGCGGGACGCCGCCGCCGGTGCCCCCTCGCTGAACGACTACATCGTGCGCGCCGTACGCCGCCAGATGACGCTCGACGCCGCCCGCAAGCTCGCCGCCCTCGCGCCCCTCGACCTCGCGGGCGAGGGCGACGCCCTGTGACCGTCCGCAAGGGCGACGTCTGGGACGTCGACACCGGCAAAGGCACCCGCACGGTTCTCGTCGTCAGCCTCGACGGCCTCGCCGAGGCGTACGGCGCCGTCGTCGCCGTGGTGCTCCACGCGCCCGCGCAGCACCCCGACACGGCGATGAGCGTGCGCCTGACCGCGCCGGTCGACGCCTCCCTCGTCGCCGTCAACCTCCTCCAACTGGCCGCCCCACGCTTCGAGACCGGCACGCTGCACGGCAACATCGGTCCCGAGCAGCAGGAGCGCGTGGACAACGCCCTGCGCGCGGTGCTCGACCTTTAGAAAACCCGTTGGCGGACCGTGCGGCCCCTGTTAGGTTTCCGGTGGCCGTGCAAGAGAGCGAGGAGGTGGTACCCGTGAACGCTGTATCGACATGGGTGCTCCCCTCCGGGGTCACGGTCGGGCGGTAGGCCGTCCGGGAGCGCCGTCGCGTACTCCCGAAAGGCTCGACCTATGCAGTTCATCTCCGAGCAGCGCCTCGACGACGGCGTCCTCGAACGTGACTTCACCCTCGGCGACACCCCCGGCACCCTCTGGACGCCGGACTCCGCGCAGACGCTCCCGCTGATCCTCATGGCCCACAACAACGGCATGTCCCGCAAGCAGGACCGGCTGAAGGCGAGGGCCCGCTACACGGCGGCCCGCGGTTACGCGGTCGCCTCGATCGACGCCGCCGGCTGCGGCGACCGCCCCCGTACGGCCGCCGCCGACCAGGCCCGCGCCGACGTCCGCCGGGCGATGCGGGCGGGCGAACCGGCCGACGACGCCTTCGAGGCCCTCGTCGGCCCCCTGGTCACCGGCGCCGCACCGGAGTGGCGGGCCACCCTGGACGCCCTCCTCCAACTCCCCGGCATCGACGGCCCGGTCGGCTACTCCGGCTGGGCCGCCCTCGGCATCCACCTCACCGCGACCGACCCCCGCATCAGGGCCGTCGGCCTCTTCGCCGGGGGCTACGTCCCCCACGCCCAGCGCGAGGAGGCCCGGAAAGTCACCGTCCCCCTGCTGCTCCTGCTCCAGTGGGACGACGAGGGCAACCCCCGCGAGCGCGCCCTGGACCTGTTCGACGCGTTCGGCAGCGAACAGAAGACCCTCCACGCCAACCTCGGCGGCCACACCGGCACCCCGTGGTTCGAGCTGGAGGACGGGGACCGCTTCTACGGCCGCCACCTGAAGCCCACGCCGCTCGAAGGGAGCGCCGCCTGACGTGAGGCTCAGGCAGCGGTCCCTGGCGACAGGTCCCGCTGCCCGAGCCGTACGCATGAGGAACTGGGGCGCAGAGGTGACGGGGTGTCGGTCCGGCGGTCCACGAGAGGCCGGGACCATGGAGACCGCAACCGCCCCCCAGCAAGAGGACCCGCCCTCACATGACCGACCCGAACTCGGCCCGCATGACCCTGCTGGTGCTCTACTCGCCCCGGCTGGACGAGTGCCGGCGCTTCTACGGGAACCTCGGCCTGCGCTTCACGCCGGAGCGGCACGGCCAAGGCCCCGACCACTACGCCGCCGTCCTCGCTGACGGCACGGTCTTCGAGCTCTACCCCGCCCGCCCGGACCGCCGTACCGACGCCCTCCGGCTGGGCTTCACGATCGACGGCGCGACGGCCTCACCCCCGCTCGCCGAGGGCCGCCACCTGCTCACCGACCCGGACGGGCGCACGGTCGAGGTGCACGCGACCTGACGAGCGGCCCGGCGGGTGGCGTCTGGGAGTCCGAGGGCGAGTTCGCGAACTACGCGATCTTCTACATCCTCGTCCCCGACGTGCAGGAGGCCGTCGCGCGTGCCGAGGGCCTGGGCGCCAAGGTCCTCATGCCGCAGGTCACCGACGCCTCGGGCTTCAGCTTCGCGCGGCTGGAGGACACCGCGGGCAACCACTTCGGCGTGTACGCGGTCCCCGCCCCGTGACCTTCGGGGGAGGGTCGCCCGGCGCCGTCACCGGGGCCGGGCGACCCGCAGCGTCCTGAGCGTGGCGCCGAACGCCTCCAGCTCGTGCCCGGACAGCACCGAACCGATCCGCAGGTCGAGTTCCGCCGCGAAGTCCTTCTCTGCCGCGTCCGTCAACCGCCGCCCCTCAGGGGTGAGTTCGATGAGGGAGGAGCGCCGGTCGTTCGGGTTCGGACGGCGGCGGCAGTAACCGGACGCCTCCAGCCGGTCCACCACTTTGCTGGTGCCCCCGACCGTGATCCCGAACGCCTCCGCGACGTCCTGGACGCGGCACTCGGAGCGCTGCCCGAGGAGCCGCATCACTTCGAACGAGGTGAGAGGGAGGCCGTGCGCGGCCTGCAACCGGGAGTCGACGGCGTTCCACAGCTCGATCTCGAACTGGACGAGATCGCGGTACACCTGCTTGAGATCAGCCACCAGTCATCTTCCGCAGAACATGCTTCCAGGGATACTGAATGGTATCCCCGTACGTACGTCCGACGTGAACCAGCAAGGGTATGCCGCCCATGACACAGCCTCAGGCCTTCGACATCCTCACGGCGACCTGTCCCTCCCGGACCTCCCTCGCCCGCATCGCCAACAAATGGACGGCCATGGTCGTCATCTCCCTCACCGACGGCCCGCTCCGTTTCCGCGACCTGCGCACGACGGTCGAGGGCATCAGCGCGAAGGTCCTCACCGACACCCTCCGGGACCTGGAACGCGACGGCATCATCGCGCGGCACAGCTACGCCGAGGTCCCACCCCGCGTCGAGTACGAACTGACCGCCCTGGGCCGCACCCTGCACACCCCCCTCGAAGCGCTGAGCCGCTGGGCGCAGGACCACATCACCGAGGTCATGACGGCCCGCGAGGCGTACGACGCCCGGACCTGACGGACCCCCGAAAGCGACACCGCCACGAGCCCTGAACCCGCGGAACGCCCCCCTCTGCCGGGGCCCGGAGCGTGTGTCACCGGCTCCCAGCCCCGGCAGGCGGGGTCCGCCTACTCGCCCCAGAAGGCGTCCTCGGCGGTCTGGTCGGCGGAGAACAGCCGCACCTCGACGATCTTCCCGTCGCCGACGCGCAGGACGTCCACGCCGTCCATGCTCATGGACGCGTCGTCGCGCCGGCCGGTGAAGTGGATGCTCGCGGCCACCGTGTCGCCGTTGCCCATCAGGGCGTGGACGGTGTCGATGGCGAAGCTCCCCCGGCTGGCCTCCATCATCCCGCCGAGCAGCGCGAACACGGCGTCACGCCCCGTGTGCTCGCCGGAGAACCGGTTGGCGCCCGGCTGATGCCAGACGACGTCCTCGTCGAGGAGTTCCCCGACCCTGGGCAGGTCGCCGGTCTGGATGGCGGTGAAGTACTCGCGGGCAAGGTCGACGTTCTCGCTGGTCATGACGGTTCCTCCTGATGCCCGCGAGGGGCGGGCGCTCTGGCAACTGGCTGGGGCGGCGGCCCGGGGGTGTCCCCCGGTCGCACCGCCCCGCTATCGTCACCGTCGGTAACCGGTCACCTCAACGTAACCAATGGGTCCATGTGTCCCAGGTCACCATCAGCGAGGGCTACAGGCCGATGTCGGCCATCCACTGCCCGGCACTCCGCGAGGTGAGCCCCAGCAGCTTCTGCGCGGACCGCTCGGCCGGAATCGCACGGTCCGCCAGTGCGCTCATGGCCCGGTAGCCCGCGGCGATGTCCTCCCCGGTGATCGCCGGGTCCTGCCCGACGGAGACCACACCGGTCACGTCCGTACGGTCGAACAGGGCGACGGCGGCATCGGCGATGTCCAGGTGGGAGGCCCAGGCGACCCGGAAACCGGCGGGCAGCGGATAGCGCAGCACGCCTTCCGCCCGTACCGCCCCGGCGACGAACGGCAGGAGCAGGTTCTCGAAGTGCAGCCGGGGCTCGATCACCGCGTGCGCAACCCCGCTGCCCGCCAGCCCCTCCACGAGCAGCGTGACCGCACTGCCGAAACTGTCCCCGCCGACGGAGACCCCGCTGGTCGAGAACACCACCCGGCCGGGCCGGGCCTTGCGCACGGCGGCGACGACACTGCGGGCATGGATCAGCCGATCCGCCTCCGAGCCGACGGGGGCTCCTTGGGTGCGGGTGCCGATTCCGGGTCGGTGATCACCGGCGTGTCCGGCTCGGGCAAGAGCTCCCAGTACAGCCTTCACTGAATTCAGTGAGCGCTGTACTGTCAGGCCCCATGGAGACGACGAACCGACGCGGTCCCGCGCTCGCCGTGAACGCCGAGGCCCTCGCCCGGGTCGGCACCGCGCTGGCGGACGAGAACCGGCGCAGGCTGCTGCTGGCCCTGCTGGAGGCGCCCGCCTACCCCTCCGACCTCGCCGAGACGCTGGGCATGACCAGGGGGAACGTGTCGAACCACCTGTCCTGCCTGCGCGGCTGCGGCCTCGTGCGGACCGTGCCGGCCGGGCGGCGGGTGCGCTACGAACTGGCCGACCCGAAGCTCGCGCACGCCCTCGCGGACCTCGCCGCGCTGGTGCTCCTGGTCGACCCTGCCGAGGACATCTGCGGCCCGGAGGACTACGCCTGCGGCGCCGGGGAGCCCCGGCATGGGTGACGCGTGCTGCGCGACCGACACCCCCGTACGGCCCGCCGCCGAACCGGCCACCGTGGCGCGGGCCCGCGGACTGCGGGGCGCCGCCGCCTCCGGCGTCCTGCTCCTGGCCTCCTTCCCCCTGCCTGGCGCCTGGTCGGTGACGGCCGCGCTCGCGGCGCTGGCCGCCGGCGGCGCGACCTTCGTCCCCGGAGCCCTGCGCGCCCTCGCGCGCGGCCGTCTCGGGGTCGGCCTCCTGATGACCGTCGCCGCCGCCGGAGCCGTCGCGCTCGGCGAGTACGGCGAGGCCGCCACTCTCGCCTTCCTGTTCGCGACGGCCGAGGGCCTGGAGGGGTACGCCGTCGCCCGCACCCGGCACGGCCTGCGCGCCCTGCTCGACCTCGTCCCCGCGACCGCGACCGTCCGGCGCGGCGACGCCGAGCGGGAGATCGCGCCCGGTGAACTCCGGGCCGGCGACACCCTGCTGGTGCGGCCCGGTGAGCGGATCGCGACGGACGGCGTGGTCGCGGCGGGCCGCAGCGCGCTGGACACGTCCGTCGTCACCGGCGAGTCCGTCCCCGTCGAGGCCGGCCCCGGCACCGAGGTGTTCGCGGGCTGCGTGAACGGGCCGGGGGCACTGGAGATCACGGTCACCGCCACCACCGAGGACAACTCCCTCGCCCGCCTCGTCCACACCGTCCACGAGGCGCAGGAACGCAAGGGCGCGGGCCAGCGGCTCGCCGAACGGTTCGCCCGGCCCCTCGTCCCCGGCGTCCTCGTCCTGGCCGGGGCCATCGCACTCCTCGGCACCCTCCTCGGCGACCCCGGGACCTGGATCGAACGGTCCCTGGTCGTCCTGGTCGCCGCCGCGCCCTGCGCCTTCGCCCTCTCCGTGCCGGTCGCCGTGGTCGCCGCGATCGGCGCCGCGTCCAAGGCCGGCGTCCTGGTCAAGGGCGGCGCGGCCGTCGAAGCGCTGGGAAGGGCCGAGGTCGTCGCGCTGGACAAGACCGGCACCCTCACCCGGGGCGAGCCCGCCGTCACCGACGTCGTCCCCGCGCCCGGCGCCGGCCGCGCCCGCGTCCTCGCGGTGGCCGCCGCGCTGGAGGCCCGCAGCGAACACCCCCTCGCCGCAGCGATCCTGGCCGCCGCAGGGCCCGCCACCCCGGGACGGGACGTCGAGGCCGTCCCCGGCCACGGGCTCACCGGCACCGTCGCCGGGCGCCCGACACGGCTCGGGAAACCCGGCTTCGTCGACGCCGGACCCCTCGCCGGGGACGTACAGCGCCTCCAGGACCGGGGCGCCACCGTCGTCCTCGTCGAACACGGCGGCCTGCTGCTCGGCGCGATCGCCGTCCGCGACGAGATACGGCCCGAAGCCGCCGACGCCGTACGGACGTTGCACGAGCGGGGGATCCGGGTCGTCATGCTCACCGGCGACAACCTCCGCACCGCCACCGCGATCGGCGCCGCCGCCGGGATCGACGACGTACGCGCCGGGCTCCTCCCGCAGGACAAGGCCCGCATCGTCACCGAACTCCGGGCGCACGGGCCGGTCGCCATGGTCGGCGACGGCATCAACGACGCCCCCGCGCTCGCCACCGCCGACACCGGCATCGCGATGGGCGCCCTGGGCAGCGACGTCGCCATCGAGGCCGCCGACGTCGCGCTCATGGGCGAGGACCTGCGCCGCCTGCCCGACGCGATCGGCCACACCCGCGCCGCCCGCCGCGTCCTCGTGCAGAACCTGCTGCTGTCCGGCGCCATCCTCGCCGCCCTCGTCCCGCTCGCCGCGACCGGAGTCCTGGGCCTCGCCGCCGTCGTCGCCTGCCACGAACTCGCCGAGGTCCTCGTCATCGGCAACGGCCTGCGCGCCGGACGCGGCCGACACCTGCCCGCCCACGCCCCGCTGCGCACCACGGGCAAGGTCCTCCTCCCGCCGGGCCCGGCCGAGGGGGTCTGCTGCTCAGGCTCGTGCGGGCGTTGACCGCGTGATTCCAGGACACTCCCCGGGCGCCGGAAGTCCTGTGTACGCTCGGTGAGTTCAGGCATGTTCGGGGGAGGCACGGTGGCCGCAGTCGTCGTCGTACACGGCGTGGGACAGCAGTACCTGGGACCGCGCTCGCTGCACACCGGCATCGCGGCGGCCCTCGCCGACGGCGTCGCCCTGGCCGGCGGGCCCCCGCTCACCGCCGACGACGTGGGCGTGGCCTTCTACGGTCACCGCTTCCGCCCGCCCGGCCGGTTCAAGGGCGAACCCGCGCTCACCCACCGCGACGTGACCGACCCGCTGGAGCGGACGCTGCTGATGGAGTGGTGGCGCGAGGCGGCCCGCCTCGAACCCGACCGGGTGCCCGCGCCGGACGGCGAGACGGCCACGAAGGCCATCACCCCGCAGACCGTCCAGCGCGCCCTGTACGCCCTGGCCAGGACCCGGTTCGCGGGCCGCTCCGGAGACCGGTTCCTGCTCGGGGTGCTGCGCCAGGTCAGCCGGTACTTCACCGAACCTGAACTCCGCACCCGCGTACGGGAGTCCGTCGCGGACGCCGTCGCCGACGACACCCGGGTGCTGGTGGGCCACTCCCTGGGCTCCGTCGTCGCCTACGAGGCCCTGTGCGAGCACCCGGAGTGGCCGGTGCACACCCTGGTGACGATCGGCTCCCCCCTCGGCATCCCGACCATCGTCTTCGACCGCCTCACCCCCGCCCCCAGCGAGGGACGCGGCACCTGGCCCGCGGGCGTGCGCGGCTGGACCAACCTGTGCGACCGCTACGACGTCGTCGCCCTGCGCAAACGCCTCGCCCCGCTGTTCGGGGACGTCCACGACGTCGCCGTCGACAACGGCTGGCAGGCCCACGCCATCGACCGCCACCTCACGGCCGCCGAGACCGGCACCGCCATCGCGGAGGGGCTGCGCAGGGCATGACACCCCGCTGGGTGGTCGTCGCGGGTGTCGCCGCCTACGACCACGAGGACAACCCCCCGCTGCCCCTCGTCCCCGGCGACCTCGACACCGTCCGGGCCCTGTTCACCGGCCTCGGCTACCGCGACGCCGGCCGCACCCTCGACGCGACCGCCGCGCAACTGCACGCCTTCCTCTCCGACTGGGCCGCCGCCGACGACCGCGACGACGGCGC
>NZ_LIRL01000172.1 GCF_001419795.1 Streptomyces niveiscabiei | reverse complement strand
CCCGAGCGCCACGACGGCCGCGGTCATCGGCCCGAGCGACCCGGCGGAATCGGCCTGGAGGAGATGCAGCCCGAGCGCCGCGACCCCCGCCATCCCGATCAACGCCCAGCTCACCGCGGCGACCGCGGTCAACAGGGCGTCTCCCCACGGCGTACCCCGCCTGTACGGCGTTCGTCCTACGCTCCCCGCACCCGTCCCCGCACCCATGCAGACCCCCCGATCCGCCGCGTCTGTCCCCCTCGCGTGCGTTTACCACTCTCGGGGCGGGTTTCCACCCCGTCAACGGCGTCGACGAAGCCGCGTGGACGCCGTCTTCACAAGCCGCGAACAACTCCCGAACAACCTCCGACCACCCCTGGCAAGGCCCGACTTTCGGTCAGGGGGCCGCTACTGAAATAGTTCCCCCCGATGTTCGACATCCCTAGACTCCCTCTGGATGAGGGGCATATCGGGGGACAACTCAGTGGGGCATGGAGTGCCTGAACTCGTACTAGAAGCAAACGGACGTACCTGGACGCTCGATCCGTCCAGGGCATACACACTCGGACGCGACCCTCAGGGGGACGTCGTGTTCGACGACGCCAGGGTCTCCTGGCGGCACGCCACGGTCAGTTTCGACGGCCGGAGCTGGGTCATCGAGGACCACGGCAGCACGAACGGCATGTACACGCAGGGCCAGCGGATCCAGCGCATCGACCTGGCCCCGGGAAGCGTCGTCCACCTCGGCAACGCGACGGACGGCCCCCGCCTGAACCTGACGGCGGCCCAGGTCCCGGTGGCCCACCAGGCCCAGCCGCAGCAGCAGTTCGCCCAGCAACAGCAACAGCACCAGCAACAACAGCAACTGCAACAGCAGCCGTACGCCGCCCAGGGCGCCGGCTGGAACCAGCAGCCCGCCGCGCACATCCCGCAGCAGGGCCCCGGCGTCGGCGCGGGGGCGCCGCCGGTCTACGGCGACCGCAGCCCGACCACGTTCCACCAGCTCGCGCTCGGCCGCGTCATGCGCATCGGCCGCGCCCTGGAGAACGAACTCGTCGTCTCCGACCTCCAGGTCTCCCGTCACCACGCCGAGTTCCGCTCGACGCCCGACGGCCGCATGGAGATCCGCGACCTCGGCTCGCACAACGGCACGTACGTCAACGGCCAGCCGATCCCGAAGGGCGGTACGGCCCTGCTGGGCCCGGCGGACATCGTCGGCGTCGGCCACTCGACGTTCCGGATCGTCGGCGACCGCCTCGAAGAGTTCGTCGACACCGGTGAGGTCTCGTTCTCGGCGCGGCACCTGACGGTGACGGTCGACGGCGGCAAGCAGATCCTGAAGGACGTCTCCTTCGGCGTCCCGGAGAAGTCGCTGATCGCGGTCATCGGCCCCTCGGGCTCCGGCAAGTCGACGCTGCTCAAGGCGCTGACCGGCTACCGGCCCGCCGACCAGGGCGAGGTGCTGTACGACAACCGCAACCTGTACAAGCAGTTCGCGGAGCTGCGCCAGCGCATCGGCCTGGTCCCGCAGGACGACATCCTGCACAAGGAACTCACGGTCAAGAAGGCCCTCAAGTACGCGGCCAAGCTCCGCTTCCCGGCCGACACCACGGCCGCCGAGCGCGAGTCCCGCATCGACGAGGTGCTGCGCGAGCTGAAGCTGGACATCCACAAGGAGAAGAAGGTCACCTCGCTCTCCGGTGGCCAGCGCAAGCGCGTCTCCGTCGCTCTGGAGCTGCTCACCAAGCCGTCGCTGATCTTCCTGGACGAGCCGACCTCCGGCCTCGACCCGGGCATGGACCGCGACGTCATGCAGCTGCTGCGCGGCCTCGCCGACGACGGCCGCACCGTCCTCGTCGTCACCCACTCGGTGGCCGAGCTGGCGATCTGCGACAAGCTGCTCGTGATGGCGCCGGGCGGCTCGGTCGCCTACTTCGGCCCGCCCGAGGAAGCGCTCAACTTCTTCGGCTACGACACCTGGGCCGACGTCTTCTCCGCCTTCGAGAACTACCGCGACTACGACTGGGCCGGGCGCTGGAAGGGCTCGCAGCACTACCAGATGTACGCCGCGGACCTCGACGCCGTCGCCCCGCAGGCCGTACAGGTCCCGGCGATGCAGGCGATGAAACCGCCGAAGCCACAGGGGTGGCTGAGTCAGTTCGGCACGCTGGTGCGCCGCTATTCCTCGGTCATCATGTCCGACAAGGGCTTCCTCGCTCTCATGGTGATCCTCCCCGCCGTGCTCGGCGCGGTCAGCCTGCTGATCGACGCCGACAAGGGCCTCCTTCCCAATGGGGTCAACGCGCAGAGCGGACGCATCGTTCCCAACGGCACCGCGACCACCGTCCTGCTCATCCTCGCGGTCGGCGCCTGCTTCGCGGGCGCGGCGAACTCGGTCCGCGAGCTGATCAAGGAGCGGGTCATCTACGAGCGGGAGCGCGCGACGGGCCTGTCCCGCTCGGCGTACCTGATGTCGAAGGTGTTCGTGCTCGGCATGATCACCGTCTTCCAGGGCCTGCTGGTCGGCGTGATCGGCTTCTCCAGCCGCGAGATCCCCGCGAAGGGCCTGGTCCTCGGGACCGCGACGCTGGTCGAGCTGTCCGTGCCGATCATGGCGCTCGGGTTCACCTCGATGATGTTCGGCCTGGTGATCTCCTCGCTGGTGAAGACCGCCGAGAAGACGATGCCGCTGCTCGTGATGTTCGCGATCATCCAGGTCGTCTTCACGGGCTGCCTCTTCACGCTGAACGGTTCGGTCGGCGTCAACGAGTTCTCGTACCTGATGCCGTCCCGCTGGGCCGTCGCCGCCGCCGGCGCGACCCTCGACTTCAACCGGATCAGCCCGCCCAAGGAGGGCGAGAGCACCGACCCGCTCTGGGAGCACACGGTCGGCGCCTGGAGCATGGACATGGCCGCCCTGATCGCCCTCGGCGTGATCTGCGGCTTCTTCGTCGCCCGCTTCCTGCGCAGGCACGAGCCGGAGGTCATGCGCAAGTAGCTCCTGAGTACGACGACGAGGGCGCCCCCTGTGTGCAGGGGGCGCCCTCTCGCTGTGTGCGGTGTGCTCAGTACGCGCTGTTGACGTTGTCGATCGAGCCGTACCGGTGCGCCGCGTAGTTGGCGGCGGCGGTGATGTTGGCGACCGGGTCGTAGATGTTCGTCGAGGTACCGGAGACGTGGTACGCGTTGAACGTCGGCTGGATCACCTGGAGCAGGCCCTTGGACGGGATGCCCATCGCGGCGTTGCTGTCCCAGTTGTTGATCGCCCAGGGGTTGCCGGAGGACTCGCGGATGATGTTGCGGTACAGGCCGTTGTAGGAGCCCGGGATGCCCTTGCGGTCCATGATGTCGAGGGCGTTGCGGATCCAGCCGTCGAGGTTGTTCGTGTACGTCTTGACGGCGATCTGCTTGATCTCGGCGCGCTGCGCGGAGCGGCTCGCGGCCTTCTTCGCGGCGCGGTCGGCGGCGGCCTTCTTCGCGGCCGCGGCCTTCTCCGCGGCGGCCTTCTTGGCGGCTGCGGCCTTGGCGACCGCGTCGGCCTGGGCCTTCGCCTGCGCCTTCTTCTGGGCGGCGATGGCCTCGATCTTCGAGCCGGCCGAGGAGAACTGGTCCGTCACGCCCGTCTTCGCGTCCGTGCGGTAGGCGACGTTCGCGGGGAGGGCGGCCTCGCTCGTGGTGGTCTGCGCGTCGGCCGGCACGACGGCGAAGGCGAGGGCCGCGGCGCCGAGGGTGGCGGCGCCGGCTATCGCGATCTTGTGCGTGTTCTTGGGCATGGCGGGTGACCTCTTCGATGTGCGGGGAGGTCGCTCGGAATGTCCGTCGGGGGACGCGGGGCTGAGCGACGGGAGCCATTCTTAGCGGCAGCAAAATGGCTGGGCAAAGGTGTGACCTACGATGCCGGGTAGTGGACTCGGGGTGGGCAAATCACCCCATAGCGCCCAGTCGTTCCCGTTCAGGTGGTCCCTGTTTATCTCCTATTCACCTTCGTAGGTGATATGGGTCCTATGTGCGGGCTCACATCGGACGCGTAACAGTCTCACCAGGAGTTGCTGGAGCAACGCGAACGGTGACGCTCCTTCGCGCCCAGGCGCCACCGCCCCCGACCTCAGCCCTAGGACCACCGCCCGACCCCCGTGCCCGTCACCGGTCCGATCCGCGCTGTCACACCCCGCCGGTACCGTGAGGACATGAGTCAAGGTCCCAGGTCAGGGCTGGCGGCGGTGAGCGCCGCGCTGCTGGCGATGAGCAGGCACCTGGAGGTGCGCGACGTCCTCAAGACGATCGTCGCCTCCGCGCGCGAACTGCTCGACGCGCAGTACGCCGCCCTCGGCGTGCCGGACGACCACGGCGGATTCGCCCAGTTCGTGGTCGACGGCGTGAGCGACGAGGAGTGGAAGGCCATCGGCCCCCTCCCGCGCCAGCACGGCATCCTCGCCGCGATGCTCAAGGAGGCCAGGCCCGAGCGCCTCGCGGACGTACGCGAGGACCCCCGCTTCGAGGGCTGGCCCGAGGCGCACCCCGAGATGTCGGACTTCCTGGGCCTGCCCATCCACAACGGCGACGACGTCGTCGGCATCCTCTTCCTCGCCAACAAGAACTGCCCCAGGACCCGCGGCGAGTGCGGATTCACCGACGAGGACATGGACCTCCTCGCGATCCTCGCCCAGCACGCCGCGATCGCCCTCACCAACGCGCGCCTGTACGAACGCAGCCGCGAGCTGACCATCGCCGAGGAGCGCTCCCGCCTCGCCCACGAGCTGCACGACGCGGTCAGCCAGAAACTGTTCTCCCTGCGCCTCACCGCCCAGGCCGCAGCCGCCCTCGTCGACCGCGACCCCGCGCGCGCGAAGGGCGAGCTGCACCAGGTCGCCGCCCTCGCCGCCGAGGCCGCCGACGAACTGCGCGCGGCCGTCGTCGAGCTGCGCCCCGCCGCCCTCGACGAGGACGGCCTCGTCGCCACCCTGCGCACCCAGATACAGGTCCTCGACCGCGCCCACACCGCGCGCGTCACCCTCGCCGCCCGGGGCGTGCGCGCCCTGCCCGCGGCCCAGGAGGAAGCCTTCCTGCGCGTCGCCCAGGAAGCCCTCCACAACGCCCTGCGCCACTCCGGGGCGGCCTGCGTGGACGTCAGCCTGGACAAGCACGAGCGGCACGGCGGCACCGTCCTGCGCATCCGGGACGACGGCAAGGGCTTCGACCCCGCCGTCGTCCGCCGCGCCGGCCGCCACCTGGGCCTGGTCTCCATGCGCGACCGCGCCAGCGGCGTCGGCGGTCGCCTCACCGTCACATCCACGCCCGGCCAGGGCACCGTCATCGAGATGGAGGTCCCCGGTGGCTGAGCCGATCAGGGTGCTGCTCGTCGACGACCACCAGGTCGTCCGCCGCGGACTGCGTACGTTCCTGGAGGTGCAGGACGACATAGAGGTCGTCGGCGAGGCCGGGGACGGCGAAGAGGGCGTCGCCCGCGCCGAGGAACTGCGCCCCGACGTCGTCCTCATGGACGTCAAGATGCCCGGCATGGACGGCGTCGAGGCCCTGCGCAAGCTCCGCGACCTCGACAACCCCGCGCGCGTGCTGATCGTCACGAGCTTCACCGAGCAGCGGACGGTCGTCCCCGCCCTGCGCGCGGGCGCCGCCGGATACGTCTACAAGGACGTCGACCCCGACGCCCTCGCCGGCGCCATCCGCTCCGTGCACGCCGGACACGTCCTGCTCCAGCCCGAGGTCGCCGGGGCGCTGCTCTCCCAGGACGAGTCGCCGGGCGGGCAGGGGAGGGGCGGGACGCTCACCGAGCGCGAGCGGGAGGTCCTCGGGCTCATCGCCGACGGGCGGTCCAACCGGGAGATCGCGCGGGCGCTCGTGCTGTCCGAGAAGACCGTCAAGACGCACGTCTCGAACATCCTCATGAAGCTCGACCTGGCGGACCGCACGCAGGCCGCGCTGTGGGCCGTGCGGCACGGCGTGACGGGGTGAGAAGGGGCTGGTCGAGGGGCGTACGGGAGCCGTAGGCGGAGGGATCAGTTCCAGTCCGAGATTCATACTGTCGTGGGAATGTCACCCACATGGCGCACCCTCTGCCGGGGGTGCGCCGTTCTCCCTGCGTGCCACGGCGACCGTCGTGGTCAATCGCCAGGAGGGCTTGCGAAGTGAAGAACCTGAAGAAGGCCGCCGCAGTGACGATGGTGGCCGGTGGGCTGGTCGCCGCCGGTGCCGGTCTCGCGTCCGCGACCGACGGCGGCTCCGGGGCGGCTGCCTTCGGCGAGGCCCACAGCTCCCCGGGCGTCGTCTCCGGCAACGTCATCCAGGTGCCGGTGCACGTCCCGGTCAACGCGGTCGGCAACAGCGTCAACGTCATCGGCCTGCTGAACCCCGCGTTCGGCAACCTCGGCATCAACCGCTGAAGTCCTACCAACGGCCCGTCAGTTGATCGTCCCGTCGCTCCAATGATCCGAACGGGCGCACTTACGACCGGATCCCGTGCCGTTCATGACCGCTCCCGCGTTGGACAGCGCACGACCCGCGGCCGGGTCGGTTACGCAAACGCAGGAGGAACGCTTCTCATGAACATCGCCAAGAAGGCCGCCGTGGCCCTCACCGTCGCCGGTATCGCCGCCGGTGCTTCCGCGGGTGCCGCCGTCGCCGACTCGTCTGCCGAGGGCGCTGCCGTGAAGTCCCCGGGCGTCGGCTCCGGCAACGTCGGCCAGATCCCGGTCCACGTCCCCGTCAACGTCGTCGGCGACTCGGTCAACGTCATCGGCCTGCTGAACCCCGCGTTCGGCAACACGGGCGTCAACGACTGACGTCACCTCTTCTCACACAGCACGGGGCCCCACCTCCCGGATGGGGCCCCGCAGCCGTCTCAACCCCGCCCCTCGCAGAACTCCAGCGCCGCGCTCGCGCCAGAGAAGCTTCCGGCGTCGTCTCCCCCCCCGCCGTCCTCAGCCCCGCTCCCGCTCCTCCATATACGCGTTGTACGCCGCCACCAGCGCTCGCCGGGCCGTTCGTTCCACCGGTCGCAGGGCTGCCCCTCGTGCCGCCATCTCGGACGCGCTCACCGCGCCCCCGTGTCCGTTCTCCGTGGCGAGGGAGACCAACAGGCCCACGCGCTGGGCGAGTTCGAGGACCCGTACGGCTCGGGGCGGATAGCCCGGCGCCAGCAGCTCACGCCCCCGCTCCGCGCGTGCGCGGTAGGCGTCGATCGCGGCCTCGGCGACAGGACCGGAACCGGCGACGTCGAGCCGGGACAGCACGGCCGTAGCCTCCCGGAGGGCCTCGGCCAACTCCCGTTCCGCCTCGCCCAGTGACGGCACATCGGCCGGCGGCGCCTCGCGGACCGGCAGGCAGTGCCAGGTCACCTCGGTGTGGACGTCCCCGGCGGGCCCCGCCTCGAAGACCTCCGGGACCAGCCCGAGAGCGGCGCCGTGGCAGACCACCGCCTCCGCCGCCTCCAGCGCCCGCGCGTTGAACTCCGGCGGCCCGCTGAGCCCCAGCGGATGCCCCGGCGCGGGCAGCGCGACCCGCAGCCCCCGCACCCCGAGCGCCCTCAACCGCCCCAGCGCCAGCGTGAGTCCGACGGGCGCCGCCTCCCCGGGCAGCCCCTCGACCCGATGCACCGCGTCCTCCCCGACGACGGCGACGACAGCGTCGTCCGGAGAGACAAGTCCGGCCAACAGGGCATTTCCCCAAGCGGCGAGGCGACCAGCGCGCGGTTCCGTGAGCATGCCCCCAGCCTAAGGACCGGACCGATGGAACAGGCCGCCGGACCAGTGGCGTAGATTTTCCCGAAGGGGCCGCGCCCACCCGCGCACGGCCGCCGAACCACTTGGCGCACGCGACGACCGAGACCGGCCACACTGCAAGGGGAGACAACGCGCTCATGAGCGATGTTCTGGAGCTTCAGGACGTATCGGTGGTCCGCGAGGGCCGGTCGCTGGTGGACCAGGTCTCCTGGTCGGTCAAGGAGGGCGAGCGCTGGGTCGTCCTCGGCCCGAACGGCGCCGGCAAGACGACCCTCCTCAACCTCGCCTCCACGTACCTCTTCCCGAGCGCCGGCACGGTCGCCGTCCTCGGCGAGACCCTCGGCAAGCCCGGCACGGACGTCTTCGAACTCCGCCCCCGCGTCGGCATGGCCGGCATCGCGCTCGCGGAGAAGCTCCCCAAGCGCCAGACGGTCCTCCAGACCGTCCTGACCGCCGCCTACGGCATGACGGCCGGCTGGCAGGAGGAGTACGAGGACGTCGACGAACTCCGCGCCCGCGCCTTCCTCGACCGCCTCGGCATGAGCGACTACCTGGACCGCCGCTTCGGCACCCTCTCCGAGGGCGAGCGCAAGCGCACCCTCATCGCCCGCGCCCTGATGACCGACCCCGAACTCCTCCTCCTCGACGAACCCGCCGCAGGACTCGACCTCGGGGGCCGCGAGGACCTCGTACGCCGCCTCGGCCGCCTCGCCCGCGACCCCATCGCCCCCTCGATGATCATGGTCACGCACCACGTCGAGGAGATCGCCCCCGGCTTCACCCACGTCCTGATGATCCGTCAGGGCAAGGTTCTCGCCGCGGGCCCCGTCGAGCTCGAACTCACCTCCCGCAACCTCTCCCTCTGCTTCGGCCTCCCCCTCGTCGTCGAGCAGGTCGGCGACCGCTGGACGGCCCAGGGACTGCCGCTCTCCTGACCGGCACGCACCCTGTCCGCGCCGACCTCGCGGACCTACCATTGACCTTGTGAACATCGACGCGTGGGTGTGGTGGCTCGTCGGCGCGGCGGCGCTCGGAATCCCGCTGGTGATCACGACCATGCCCGAGTTCGGCATGTTCGCGGTCGGCGCGATCGCCGCCTCCGTCGTGGCCGGACTCGGCTTCGGCGCCGTCAGCCAGGTCCTGGTCTTCGTGATCGTCTCGGTGGCGCTCGTCGCCGTCGTACGCCCCATCGCGAACCGGCACAGCAGAAGCCGCCCCCACCTGCCCACCGGCATCGACGCGCTCAAGGGCAGGCAGGCCGTCGTCCTGGAGCGCGTGGACGGCGCGGGGGGCCGCATCAAACTCGCCGGCGAGGTCTGGTCCGCCCGCTCCCTGGACACCGACCGCGCCTACGAACCCGGCCAGGAGGTGGACGTCGTGGACATCGAAGGCGCTACGGCGATCGTCCTGTGAACCCCGGCGCCCGGGCCCAACTGAACTGAACGACCCGCGAGTTATGTGAAGGTCTGCCACACTCGACCGGCAAGATCTTCTGCACCCATATGATCGTCGACAGCCAGTCGGCACCCATAAGATCGTCGGAAAGCGCCGAGGCGGAGAAGGGTACGGGGAGCACGATGGAACCGGTCATCATCGTTCTGATCATCCTGGTGGTGTTGGTCTTCATCGCCCTGATCAAGACGATCCAGGTCATCCCACAGGCGAGCGCGGCGATCGTCGAGCGCTTCGGCCGCTACACACGCACACTGAACGCGGGCCTCAACATCGTCGTCCCGTTCATCGACACCATCCGCAACCGCATCGACCTGCGCGAACAGGTCGTCCCGTTCCCGCCGCAGCCGGTGATCACCCAGGACAACCTGGTCGTCAACATCGACACGGTCATCTACTACCAGGTCACCGACGCCCGCGCCGCGACGTACGAGGTCGCCTCCTACATCCAGGCCATCGAACAGCTCACCGTCACCACGCTGCGCAACATCATCGGCGGCATGGACCTGGAGCGGACCCTCACCTCCCGCGAGGAGATCAACGCGGCCCTGCGCGGCGTCCTCGACGAGGCCACCGGCAAGTGGGGCATCCGCGTCAACCGCGTCGAGCTGAAGGCGATCGAGCCGCCCACCTCCATCCAGGACTCGATGGAGAAGCAGATGCGCGCCGACCGCGACAAGCGCGCCGCGATCCTCACCGCCGAAGGCACCCGGCAGGCCGCCATCCTCACCGCCGAGGGCGAGAAGCAGTCCCAGATCCTGCGCGCCGAGGGTGAGGCCAAGGCCGCCGCCCTCAAGGCCGAGGGCGAGGCCCAGGCCGTCCGCACGGTCTTCGAGGCCATCCACGCCGGCGACGCCGACCAGAAGCTCCTCTCCTACCAGTACCTCCAGATGCTCCCCAAGATCGCCGCGGGCGACGCCAACAAGCTCTGGATCGTCCCCAGCGAGATCGGCGACGCCCTCAAGGGCCTCTCCGGCGCGGTGGGCGGCCTCGGTGGCCTGGGCGGCGGAGGCGGTTCGGACAACGGCGGCGGCAACCTGGAGAAGCGGGAGAAGCCGCAGATCGACTGAGGCGTTCTCCGGGACGGCGATGGGGGCGCACCTTCTCAGGAAGGTGCGCCCCCATCGCCGTCCTACGGCCTAAGCCGCGTCCAAGCTCAACCACTCCGGCAACGCCCGAAAACCCTCGGTCCCCAGCGACAGCAGCATCGCGTCGGCCGGAGTCGGCTCGAACGGCTCCCGCAGCAACGGCATCCCCGCCTGCTCCGGCGTCCGGTCCGCCTTGCGGTGGTTGTCCTCCGCGCAGGACGCCACCGTGTTCAGCCACGAGTCCCGGCCACCCTGCGCCCGCGGCACCACATGGTCCACGGTCGTCGCCCTGCGCCCGCAGTACGCGCACCGGTGCCGGTCCCGCACCAGCACCCCCCTACGGGACCAGGGCGCCCGTCTGCGGAACGGCACCCGCACATACCGGCACAGCCTGATCACCCGCGGCGCGGGTATGTCGACCTCGGCGCCCCGCATACGCAGCTCGGGGTGGGCCTGCTCGACGACGGCCTTGTCCTGGAGCACCAGAACGACGGCCCGGTTCAACGTCACCGTAGACAGCGGCTCGAAGCTCGCGTTCAGCACCAGCGTGTCCCGCATCCAGCCCACCTCCCGTGCGCATCGGCCCGCTCCCCGGCGGGCGTGGATCAACTCTGGACGGGCACGCCGAGATGGACAACGCAATAAAAAATGCCCGCCCCTGATCACTTCCAAGACCAGAGGCGGACAAACGTCGGGTGAACTTCAGCTCCCGGCCGGCACCTCGTACTCACCGATCAGCTGCGCCCGCCCGATCGCGTGGAACCGCAGATTGAACCCGACGTACGCGGGCGAGACGTCCCCGTCGACACCGAGCTTCTCCTGGTCCACCGCGTACACCGTGAAGACGTACCGGTGCGGCCCGTCCCCCGCGGGCGGCGCGGCACCACCGAAGTCCCGCGTCCCGTAGTCGTTGCGGACATGTACGGCGCCCTCGGGCAGTCCCTTGAACTCGCCCGTGCCCGCACCGGCCGGCAGCTCCGTCACCGACGCCGGGATGTCGAACAGCACCCAGTGCCAGAACCCGCTGCCCGTCGGCGCGTCCGGGTCGTAGCACGTCACCGCGAAGCTCTTCGTCTCCGCCGGGAACCCCTCCCACCGCAGCTGCGGCGAGACGTTCCCCTCGGCGTAGACCTGGTCGGCCTTGAGCGTGGCACCCTCCGCGACGTCCTCACTCGTCACCGTGAACGCCGGGACGGGCGGGTGGAAGTCGTGGGGGAGAGGCCGCCGCTTGAGCTCGGACACCTCGGTACCTCCTGAAGTACGTCTGAATACGTCGTTCCTCGGAGCCCCGAGCCTAGAACCAGTTCCGCTTGCTGCCGACCTCGGCCAGCCACTGGTTCAGGTACGCCGCCCAGTCGGTCCCCTGGAAGTCGCGCAGCCCCACCTGGAACGAGCGGAACGTGTCGCTGCCCTCGCTGAAGAGGCCCGGCTTCTTGTCCATTTCGAGGATGACGTCCATCGCGTTCTCATCGGCGACGAAACTCAGCTCGACCTGGTTCAGGCCGTGGTACTGCGACGGCGGGAAGAACTCGATCTCCTGGTAGAACGGCAGCTTCTGGCGCGTCCCGCGAATGTGCCCGCGCTCCATGTCGGCGTTCTTGAACCGGAAGCCGAGTTGCGTGAACGCGTCGAGGATCGCCTGCTGCGCCGGGAGCGGGTGGACGTTGATCGGGTCGAGGTCGCTGGAGTCGACGGCCCGCGCGATCGCCAGCTCCGTCGTCACCCCGATGTGCATCCCGCGCAGCGGCTGCCCGGCGATCGTCGTCACCGGCGTCTCCCACGGGATCTCGAGCCCGAACGGCACCGCGTGCACCGCACCCGCCTGGAGCTCGAAGGCGCCGCCGAGGCTGACCTTCGTGAACTCGATGTTCTGCTTGTACTCCGAGTCCTGCCCCTCGACCTCGACCTGGGCCTGCAAGCCGATCGACAGCCCCTCGATGTTCTGGTTCACGGACCCGCCCTGGATCCGCACCTCCCCCTGTACGACCCCGCCCGGTACGACGTTGACCTCGGTCAGCACCGTCTCCACCGACGCCCCGCCCGCACCCAGGCTCGCGAGCAGCTTCTTGAACGCCATGACTCTCCCTCGTTGATTACGACCGGTTGACCGGGCCTTTGATCTCTTCCAACGCGTTCAGGCCACGTCCGGTTCCGTACCCCACCCTGGCAACCGGGGCTTTCGGACACCACCCCGGCGCGCACCCCGACTGCACTACGCTCGACGGCCATGATCGCGAGCCCCGACCGTACGCCCCTCCCCAGGACCTTCTTCGACCGCCCCGTCCTGGAGGTCGCCCCCGACCTCCTCGGCCGCCACCTGGTCCGCACGACCCCGGACGGCCCGATCGTCCTGCGCATCACAGAGGTGGAGGCGTACGACGGCCAGAACGACCCCGGCTCCCACGCCTTCCGCGGCCGCACCGCCCGCAACGGCGTGATGTTCGGCCCGCCCGGTCATGTGTACGTCTACTTCACCTACGGCATGTGGCACTGCATGAACCTCGTCTGCGGCCCCGACGGCGAGGCGAGCGCCGTCCTGCTGCGCGCCGGCCAGCTCCTGGAAGGCGCCGAACTGGCCCGCAAACGTCGACTATCGGCCCGTAACGACA
This sequence comes from Streptomyces niveiscabiei, assembly GCF_001419795.1. Classification (GTDB taxonomy): domain Bacteria; phylum Actinomycetota; class Actinomycetes; order Streptomycetales; family Streptomycetaceae; genus Streptomyces; species Streptomyces niveiscabiei. The sequence continues at coordinate 604 of NZ_LIRL01000172.1, read as the reverse complement.
AAGAACTCGCCAAAGGCCCGGCCCGGTTGGCGACGGCCCTCGACATCGACCGGTCCCTCGACGGCACCGACGCGTGCACCCCCGAGGACACCCCGCTGCGCGCCCTCACCGGTACGCCCGTCCCCTCCGACCAGGTCAACAGCGGTCCCCGCACCGGGGTATCGGGCGACGGCGCCGTCCACCCGTGGCGGTTCTGGATCTCCGGCGACCCGACGGTGAGCCCCTATCGGGCCCACGTTTCCCGCCGCCGCTCAAGTTGACGCTCCCCTGGAAGGTGCGTAACGTAGCCCAAGCCGCTTGACCCGGTACGGCACTCGCCGAGAGCCGGGAGCGGCCAACCCACTACCTAGCAACATCCCTCAGCGGGATCGAATTCGTCATGTCCGCATGCCTGAATTCGAACTCACGGAGACTCGATTATGAGTTACCGAGAGGATCGGCTAACGTAGTGAATGTCGAAAGGCCGACGAGCGAAAGCGAGAAAGCCCAAGACGTCCCGCCGACAGGGAATCGGATCGAGAAAAGGATCTGATAGAGTCGGAAACGCAAGACCGAAGGGAAAAGCCCGGAGGAAAGCCCGAGAGGGTGAGTACAAAGGAAGCGT
>NZ_LIRL01000171.1 GCF_001419795.1 Streptomyces niveiscabiei | reverse complement strand
GCAGGCGCAGGAACGTCGCGTGGCCGACGACGCGGACCACCAGCACGCCGTCCCCCCGGTCCTCGAACTCGACCTGTACATGGCTGATCTCCCAGGCCGTCTTGGCGACGGCGAGCGCCAGCCCGACGAGGACGCCCTCGAAGGGGTTCCCGAGGACGATGGCGACGGCGGTCGCGGTGAGGACGAGGACCTCTCCGCGATCCGTACGCCACAGCGCCCGGACCTGCCGTACGGGAAGGAGCGCGCACCCGGCGTGCACGAGGAGTGCCGCGAGGGCGGCGACGGGTATCAGGCCGAGCACGCCCGGTACGGCGGCGGCGAAGAGCAGCAGCCAGGCACCGGGCAGCACCCGGGACGCCCTAGTCCGCGCCCCCGCCGGGGTGCCCCCAGCCGGGCTCCGGACGATCGCGGCGGTCATCGGCAGCGCCCCCAGCAGCCCGCACACCGCGTTCCCCGCGCCCTGCGCGATCAGCTCCTTGTCGTAGTCGGTCCTCCTTCCGTCGTGCAGCCCGTCCACGGCCGCCGCGCCGAACAGCGACTGCGCCGACGCGATCAGCGCGAACGCGACGACGGTCCCGATCACCCCGACCTCCGCGAGCCGCCCCACGTCGGCCAGGCCCGGCACCCGGACGGCCTCCCACAGCCCCCGCACCTCGACCCGCCGCACCTCCAGGCCGAAGCCACCGGTCACCGCCGCCGCGAGCGCGACCGCCACGAGCGGCGCGGGAACGAGCCGGGAACCCCGCCGCCACCGCCTCCACAGCAGCAGTACGACCAGGGTGGCACCCCCCACTGACAACGCCACGGGATCGGCCTTCCCGGGCAGCTCCACCAGCCCCGCGAGCCTGCCGAGCCCGTCCGGCGGCGCGTCCGCGTCGCCCAGCGCGTACACCTGCCCGGCGACCAGGACGAGCCCGATCCCGGCGAGCATCCCGTGCACGACGGCGACGGACACGGCCCGGAACCACCGCCCCAGCCGCAGCGCCCCGAGCCCCAGCTGAAGCAGCCCGGCGGCGAACACGAGGACGCCGAGCACATGCAGCCCGTACGTGTGGACGGCCTCGTACACGAGCACGGTCAGCCCGGCGGCCGGCCCGCTGACCCGGAGACTGCTCCCGGGCAGCGCCCCCACGACGAGGCCGCCCACGATGCCGGTGACCAGCCCCAGCTCGGGCGGCACCCCCGAGGCCATCGCGACGCCCACACCCAGGGGCAGCGCGACGAGGAACACGGTGAGTGAAGCGGACAGATCGGCCTTGCGAACGCCACGGCGCATCTCGACAGCACCTCCGGTCGGCAGCGGGAGACGCGTGGGCGCCACGCCCGGGGGAGGGGCACGGCGGCTTCGTACGAACGCCACGCGCGGCCCGGAACCCCGCCGTGCCGCGCATGAATTCCATTGTCGGCAGGGCGAGTCGATCGCGCACCGGCTCCCGGGTGGCGCGCGGGGGTGATGCGGCGCGGGAAGGGCGCGCGCGTGCTTGACGGGCCACCGTGCCGAGCGCATTATTCAGCACATGATGAATAAAAGCTCCGGCACCCCCGGAGCGCCGCCCGGAACCACCGGCACCCCCGCCGTCCACGCCGCCTCCCTCACCGTCACCCGAGGCCCCCGCGAAGTCCTCCACGCCCTCGGCTTCACCGTCCCGCGCGGCCAGATCACCGGCCTCCTCGGCCCCTCCGGCTGCGGCAAGACGACCCTCATGCGGGCGATCGTCGGCACCCAGGCCAAGGTCACCGGCACCCTGGACGTCCTCGGCCGCCCCGCAGGACACCCCGCGCTGCGCAGCCGCATCGGATACGTCACCCAGGCCCCGTCCGTGTACGACGACCTGACGATCCGGCAGAACCTCGACTACTTCGCGGCGATCCTCACCCCGACCGCCCCGCACGCCGCCCGCCGCGCGGACGTCGACCGCGTCCTGGCCGACGTCGACCTCACCTCCCACGCGAACTCCCTCGCCGGGAACCTCTCCGGCGGCCAGCGCAGCCGCGTCTCCCTCGCCGTCGCCCTCCTCGGCACCCCCGAACTCCTCGTCCTCGACGAACCCACCGTCGGCCTCGACCCCGTCCTGCGCCGCGACCTGTGGACCCTCTTCCACGACATCGCCGCAGCCCACGGCACCACCCTGCTCATCTCCTCGCACGTCATGGACGAGGCCGAACGCTGCCACCGCCTCCTCCTCATGCGCACCGGCCACCTCCTCGCCGACGACACCCCCGACGCCCTGCGCACCCGCACCGCCACCGACACCGTCGAAGCCGCCTTCCTCCACCTGGTCGACGAGGCGACCGAGGCCGGCCGCGAGAAAGGCACTGTGCGATGACCACGGCACCCGCACCCACCCGCGTCCTGAACGCCGCCCGCACCACCGCCACCGCCGCCCGCGTCCTGCGCCAGCTCCGCCACGACCCGCGCACGATCGCCCTGCTCCTGCTCATCCCCTGCCTGATGCTGCTCCTGCTGCGCTACGTCTTCGACGGCAGCCCCCGCACCTTCGACGACATCGGCGCCTCCCTCCTCGGGATCTTCCCGCTGATCACGATGTTCCTGGTCACCTCCATCGCCACCCTCCGCGAACGCACCTCCGGCACCCTCGAACGCCTCCTCGCGATGCCCCTCGGCAAAGCCGACCTGATCGCCGGATACGCCCTCGCGTTCGGCGCCCTGGCCATCGTCCAGTCCGCGCTCGCCACCGGCCTCGCCGTCTGGTTCCTCGGCCTCGACGTCACCGGCAGCCCCTGGCTCCTGCTGCTCGTCGCCCTCCTGGACGCCCTCCTCGGCACCGCGCTCGGCCTCTTCGTCTCCGCCTTCGCGGCCTCCGAGTTCCAGGCCGTCCAGTTCATGCCGGCGGTGATCTTCCCTCAGCTCCTCCTCTGCGGCCTCTTCACCCCGAGGGACGCGATGCACCCCGCCCTCGAAGCGATCTCCGACGTCCTGCCCATGTCCTACGCCGTCGACGGCATGAACGAGATCCTCCGCCACACCGACCTGACGGCCGCCTTCGTCCGCGACGTCCTCGTCGTCGCCGGCTGCGCCCTCCTCGTCCTCTGCCTCGGCGCCGCGACCCTGCGCCGCCGCACCCGGTGAACCACCGCGTTCCGCCAGCCGGACAACGCTCCCCGGCCCCTGCGCCCGGTGCGAGGATGGCGGCATGAGCCAGAAAGTCGCAGTCCTCGGCACCGGAAAGATCGGCGAAGCCCTGCTCAGCGGGATGATCCGAGGCGGCTGGGCCCCGGCCGACCTCCTGGTCACCGCCCGCCGCCCCGAGCGCGCCGAAGAACTCCGCGCCCGCTACGGCGTCACCCCGGTCACCAACGCGGAAGCCGCCAAGACCGCCGACACCCTGATCCTCACCGTCAAACCGCAGGACATGGGCACGCTGCTCGACGAACTCGCCCCGCACGTCCCCGCCGACCGCCTCGTCATCAGCGGCGCCGCCGGTATCCCCACCTCCTTCTTCGAGGAGCGCCTCTCACCGGGCACCCCCGTCGTCCGTGTCATGACGAACACGCCCGCCCTCGTCGACGAGGCCATGTCCGTCATCTCCGCCGGCACCCACGCCACCGACGACCACCTCGCGCACGCCGAGGAGATCTTCGGCGCCGTCGGCAAGACCCTGCGCGTCCCCGAGTCCCAGCAGGACGCCTGCACCGCCCTCTCCGGCTCCGGACCGGCGTACTTCTTCTACCTGGTCGAAGCCATGACCGACGCCGGCATCCTGCTCGGCCTCCCGCGCGACAAGGCCCACGACCTCATCGTCCAGTCGGCCATCGGCGCCGCCGTGATGCTCCGCGACAGCGGCGAACACCCCGTCAAACTCCGCGAGAACGTCACCTCCCCGGCCGGTACCACCATCAGCGCCATCCGCGAACTGGAGAACCACGGCGTACGCGCCGCCCTCATCGCCGCCCTCGAAGCGGCCCGCGACCGCAGCCGCGAGCTCGCCTCCGGCAAGAAGGACTAGGGCCTGTCCGGCGGATCAGGCCGCGGTCGCGGGGTCTGGCACGCACATCTGCCGCGTTGTCGTCGGTCGCCGACTCCCCCAAGTTCTCGGCTCCGCTCGAACAGGGGGGACCCCCATCGCGTCGACTCCCTCCTCCGCCTTGCAGCTGCACGCACCAGACCCCGCTCACCGGCACTGATACGGAAACCGTCACTCTCGTGCAGCCTGATCCGCCGGACAGGCCCTAGCGCTCCGCAGGAACGCCGGTCGTGATCGGTCCGGCTGCCCGACCCGGTTCGAGCAGCCCGATCGCCCGGTAGGCGGCGTCCACCGTCGGCCGCGCCATGGCCCTCGCCCTCTCCGCTCCCTCCCGCAACACCCCTTCCACATGCCCTGGTTCCGCGCACAACTCCTGGTGTCTGGCCTGCACGGGCCGCAAAGTCTCGATCACAGCCTCGGCGGTGTCCGCTTTGAGCGCTCCGTACGACTTGTGAACGCCTGACAGATCCTCAGGGTTCCCGCCCGTGCACGCCGCGAGGATCTCCAGCAGATTCGCGACGCCGGGACTCGCCGCCCGGTCGTACACGACCTCCCGCCCGCTGTCCGTGACGGCTCGCAGCACCTTCTTGCGGATCGTGTCGGGCTCGTCGAGGAGATAGACGATCCCCGGCCCGGAATCGTCGGACTTCCCCATCTTCGACAGCGGATCCTGAAGGTTCATGACCCGCGCCGCGACCCCCGGATGCGTCGCCTTCGGTACGACGAACGTATGGCCGTACCGCTGGTTGAACCGCACCGCCAGATCCCGCGCCAGCTCCACGTGCTGCGCCTGGTCGTCCCCGACCGGCACCTCGTCCGTCCCGTACGCCAGGATGTCCGCGGCCATCAGCACCGGATACGTCAGCAGCGACAGCCGCACACTCCCGCCCCGCGCCTGCTCCCGCCGCGCCTTCTCCTTGTACTGGATCATCCGCCGCATCTCGCCGTCCGTCGCGACGCACTCCAGCACGTACGACAGCCGCGCGTGCTCGTCGACATGGCTCTGTACGAAGAGAGTGCACAGCCGCGGATCCAGCCCCGTCGCGAGCAGCAGCGTCGCCGCCTGCCGGCTGAGCCTGCGCACGCGCGCGGGATCGTGGTCCACGGTCAGGGCGTGCAGGTCCACGACGCAGAAGACCGCGTCCGCCTGATGCTGGTCGGCCCCGGCCCACCGCCGCATGGCCCCCAGGTAGTTCCCCAGCGTCAGGTGCCCGGTCGGCTTGATCCCGCTGAAGACCCTCGTCATCTCCACTCCTCCTGGTCCGGGCCGCCGACCCGGTCGGCCCCCGCGATCCCGGAGAGGAAACGAGAACGGCCGCCGAGGCGGCGGCCGTTGCTGCGTACGTGAGTACTGGCCGCCGTCAGGCGGCCCACCACTGCTGGGTGTACGTACGCGTCGTCATGCGGGCCAGCGTACGCCTCCGGGGTGGCCCCTGGGGGAGGAGTTGACACCCCCGGGGCCGGTACGTAGTGTTCTCCGAGTTGTCCAGCGTGAGCGCCGACCCCGGTCGGTCCCCGGACAGCCATTCCGCAAGTACCAACCAACACTCGACCTGGTGTCGTGGTCTTTGGCGTGCGTATTTGCGAAATGAGGAATCTACGTTCGAAAGGGCGCGGCCCCCCGATTGGCTTCGGAGGGCGGGAATCCGCTAAAGTCTCACTCGTCGGAACGGCCCAACAGCCGGGAAGACAACCCCCGCTGACTGGGAATCAGACGCCGAAAGGATCTGATAGAGTCGGAAACGCCGAAAGGGAAACGCCCGAAGCGAAAGCGGAGAGCGGGAACCGGAAAGCACCGAGGAAATCGGATCGGAAAAAGATCTGATAGAGTCGGA
>NZ_LIRL01000170.1 GCF_001419795.1 Streptomyces niveiscabiei | reverse complement strand
CGGCACGACTGCCCGCAGCTAGGTGAGCGGGGTGGAGTGGGTGCGGGTTTGCTGGGGGTGTGGTGGGTCGTAGCTGGGTGAGTTTCTTAAGCGCTGACCGGCTCCACCTGTGCTCCGCCCCGCGCGACCACTCGGTTCCGGGCCAGCAAGGGCTGGTCCTGGATGGGAGTGAGCTGTCGGCCCAGCCGCAGGGCCAGCCATGTGATGCCGAGCGAGAACAGGAGGAACGTCACGACGTACGGGGCGTGGAGGGACGCCCCCATGGGGCCGCCGATCGCTGGGCCGATGGCCAGTGCGAGCTGTTTGACCAGGGCGAAGGCCGAGTTGTACTGGCCGGCCATGCCTGCGGGGGCCAGGTCCGCGACCAGGGGGGCGACCGTGGGGGACAGCATCGACTCGCCCAGGCCGAAGAGCGCGTACGTCGAGACGAACGCGGCCGTGGCTACATCCGGGCTCGCGTGGCCCAAGCCTGCGAAACCGGCCACCGCCCAGGCGACGGCCCAGATCAGGCCGACGGCCGCGATGACGCGGGAGCGGCGTCGGCGTTCCACGGAACGCAGGATCGCGAACTGGGCGACGACGATCATCGCCGTGTTCGCCGCCAGCGCCGTACCGAGCGTGGACGGCGAGATGCCGGCCGCCTCGACGCCGTACGCGCTCAGACCTGACTCGAACTGGCCGTAGCAGGCGAAGAAGAGGACGAAACCGAGCACCGAGAGCTGGACCATTGCACGGTTGGACAGCAGCTCGCGCCAGCTCGCCTTCGCGGAGCGCGGCGTGTCGGCGCCCTGAGGGGCGTGCGGCACGCGGACTGTCGCCATCAGGACGACCAGCAGCAGGAACATCGCCGCCTCGATCGAGAACAGCAGCACGAACGAGGACGCCTTCGACGTGTCCACGAGATGCCCGCCGATCAGACCACCGACGCCGAGACCGAGGTTCTGGAGGAAGAACTGCGTCGCGAACGCCCTCGACCGCGTCTGGGACGTCGAGCAGTCCACGATCATCGTCGCCAGCGCGGGCGACATCACGGCCTGCCCGGCCCCGAGCAGGGCAGCCGCGGCGAGTACGGCGACGGCGCTCGCCGCGAGGCCCAGCGCGAGGGCGCCGAACGCGGCGGTGACCAGGGCGACGAGGAGCACCGGCAGCGGGCCGCGCCGGACGATGGCCCGCCCGGCGAACGGCAGCACGATCAGCGCGGCGACGGCGAAGACGGCGAGGACGAGCCCCGCGGTCATGGCGCCGAGTCCCCGCACCTGCGCCACATAGACGTACAGGTAGGGGACGGTGAAGCCGAGCCCGAACGCGCTGAGTGCGTTGCCCACGTGGATCCGGCGCATCGCCGCGCCCTTCTCCCTGGTCACGTTCACCTCTCTCAAGTAGTCGCCGCATCGTTGTTGCGGGGTTCCAGTACTTAGGAACGAAGACTTCGAAGATAAAATTTCGAGCTAAACCGTACACCTTGAAGAACTTGAACGCCAACAGGCCCATGCGATACTGACCGGCATGGGCGACCACCCCGACACCCCCGGCGAACCGACTCTCGACGAGCAGATCGCCGCCTACCAGCGCGAGTTCCGCGACCTCGACCCCCAGGTCGAGAAGATCGTCTCGGCGCTGTCCCGGCTGAACCGCCGGATGAACGTCGCCTACGGCCGCCAGACCGCGGCGCTCGGCATCTCCAACGCCGACTGGGAAGTCCTCAAGGCCCTCGTCCTCTCCGGCGCCCCCTACCGGCTCGGCCCCGGAGACCTCGCCAAACGCCTCGGCCTCACGCCGGCCGCGATGACCCACCGGATCGACCGCATGGTGACCGAGGGGTACGTGACCCGGGCACGCGACGAGTCCAACCGGGTCCGCGTCATCGTCGAGCTGACTCCCGAGGGCCGCGAGATGTGGCTGGAGGCCATGCGGCTCGCCTCCGTCTTCGAGGAGGACCTCCTCCAGGACCTGTCCCCGCAGGAGCGCACGACGCTGGGTGAGGTTCTGACCAGGCTGCTACGCCGGGTGGAGCACGCTCAGCCGGATGCCGGGGGCCGTCTCAGCGATCTTGAGTAAAAGATCTTGACAGGAGCGTCTTGACAGAGGTCTGGGCGATCCGTAAGGTTCTTCGAGTTGCCACGGAGCCGTAACGGTTCTCCGGTAGCACTCCCGCCGCGCGAGCGGCACTCACACCATCAGCACGATCACTCCCGACGGGGTCGAATTCGGCATGTCCGCATGCTCGAATTCAATTCGATTCGGGGCCCGGTAGCCCGATTGGGAATCACCGAGCGGATCCGCTAAGGTTTGAGACGTCGGAACGGCCCAACGGCCGGGAAGACAACCCCCGCTGACTGGGAATCAGACGCCGAAAGGATCTGATAGAGTCGGAAACGCCGAAAGGGAAACGCCCGAAGCGAAAGCGGAGAGCGGGAACCGGAAAGCACCGAGGAAATCGGATCGGGAAAAGATCTGATAGAGTCGGAAACGCAAGACCGAAGGGAAAAGCCCGGAGGAAAGCCTGAGAGAGTCTCTCGGGTGAGTACAAAGGAAGCGTCCGTTCCTTGAGAACTCAACAGCGTGCCAAAAATCAACGCCAGATTAGTTGATACCCCGTCCCCGGCCGATGGCCGAGGATGAGGTTCCTTTGAAACAAACACAGCGAGGACGCTGTGAACGAGGGGATCATTCCTCCTCTCGTTCCGCTCTCGTGTGTGCGAACCGGATTACCGGTAAACATTCACGGAGAGTTTGATCCTGGCTCAGGACGAACGCTGGCGGCGTGCTTAACACATGCAAGTCGAACGATGAAGCCCTTCGGGGTGGATTAGTGGCGAACGGGTGAGTAACACGTGGGCAATCTGCCCTTCACTCTGGGACAAGCCCTGGAAACGGGGTCTAATACCGGATATCACTCCTGCCTGCATGGGTGGGGGTCGAAAGCTCCGGCGG
>NZ_LIRL01000017.1 GCF_001419795.1 Streptomyces niveiscabiei | reverse complement strand
CACCACGTGGCCGCTCTGCCCCGCCTGCCGCCGCCGCGTCATGCCCGACCCCCGACGCCCCGGCCGCACCGCCCACCCCCGCTGCGAGCCGTACCTCGCCAGCCAGCCCGCCGACCACGAAAGGCACAGCGCATGACCGCCGCCAGCCTGCCCACCCCCATCACCACCACCCGCCACCAGTGCCCCCACTGCCGCCGCACATGGGCCAAGAAGGCCGCCGCCGCAACCCACATCGCCCGCTGCTGGTGCAACCCCGACGCCCGGGGCTGCAAGACCTGCCACCACCTCGCACCCGCCGAGAACGGCCCGTACCCCGAACACCCCGGATGGCCCCAGGACTGCACCGCAGACCACGACATCACCAACAGCCTCCGGGCCAACTGCCCCAGCTGGCAGCCCAACACCGCCTGACCCGCACCGCAGGCCAACCGCCCCACCACCAACACCCCAGGGGGTATCCATGACCGCCGCCCTCCACGACCTCATCACCCGCACCGAGGGCCTCCCCTGCCGCACCGACCCCGAGCCCTACTTCAGCCCCGACGCCACCGACCGCCAGTACGCCGCCCGCCAGTGCCACGCCTGCCCCCTGCTGCTCGCCTGCATGAAGTACGCCCTCGCCTCGGGCCAGGAGTACGGCGTGTGGGGCGGCGTGGACTTCGAGGCTCGCGCCATGGGCTGCGGCACCGAACGCGGCTACCAGATCCACATCCGCCGGCGGGAGAGCGCCTGTCCGCGCTGCCAGTCGGCGCACGACGAGGCGGTGGAGGCGAACCGGCGCCAGCTCCTCGCCGAGGCGCACCGGGCCGGCGGGACGACGCGGGGCTACTGGATGCACCGCCGTCTGGGGGAGGAGGCGTGCGTGAGGTGCAAGCGGGCGCAGGCGCGGAAGTCGCAGGAGCGCCGGGAGCGGGACCGCGCGGGCGCTGGGCGGGCGCCCGGGGATGTGGTGGCGCTCCCGTCCAGTGATCCACTCCACGGCCCGCAGGCGCCCACACAGCGCCTCCCGCTCACCGCCTGACCCACCACACCCAGGAGAACCCCCGTGGACCACCAGTGCCCCGGCTGCCCGACCGGCCGCCGACAGCCCCGCCAGTACCTGTGCCTCGCCTGCTGGCGCACCCTCCCCGCCGCCACCCGCGGACGCCTCGCCCGCCGCGACGCACGCGCCATGCTCCGCCTCCGCCACCTCCATGCCGAGCTGGCGGCCGGCACCCCGCTCGCCGTCATCCGGGTCGTCCCGTGACCCGCCGCCTCACCCACGCCCTCGCCGCCCTCTACGCGGTCGTCGCGCTCACCGTCGCCCACCTCGCCGTCCGCACCTGGCCGGCCTCCATCCCGTACGCCCTCCTCCTCGGCGGCGCCTCCGTCCTCCTCGCCGTCGCGATCGCCCACCACGCGTACAGCCGCGACGAGGTACGCGCCGCCCGCGCCGACCTGGAGCGCGCCCTCCGCCCCTACACCACCACCCAGGACACCACCGTCGCCGACCTCGTCACCCCGTGCTGCGAGACCTGGTGGACAACGGCCGGCGCACCGCACACCTGCACCCGGAAGGACCACCCAGCATGACGACGCCCAGCCCGGAGGAGATGACGCGCATGCGCCACGACCTCGCCAACAGCCTCCTCGCGCTCAACGAGCAGATGGCACCGCTCTTCGACTCCGCCGACGGCATGCGCGCCGACTTGGAGAAGCGAGGCTGGTCCCCCACCGCCGCCGAGCAGGTCGCCCTGGTGTGGCTGACCAGCGCGGTCGGCATGGCGATGGGCGGTGCGCAGCGATGAGCCAGCCCACCACGGACGCGCGCGCCGTCGTCCGCGCCATCGACGCCCTGACAACGCAGGTCCGACGGGTTGCCGACGCCCTACAGACGCCCGTCGACACCACCCCTGACGAGCCGACGACGCCCACCGACGACGACCGCGTCACCCGGCTGACCGAGATGCTCACCGGCGTACGCCCCAAGCCGATGGACCCGGTCCACATCCTCGGCGCCGAATCTCCGACCGATCCCGACACCTGCCGCTCCATCGAGGTCGACGGCGAGACGATCAGCGTGCGAGGCAGCGGCGACTTCACCGAACGGGACGCGACCTTCTTCCGGGAGATCGTGCGCGCGGCAAAGCGCCGGTACGAGACGGAGAGCAGCCCGGCCGACGACGAGGACGCGCCGTACCTGCTCCGGGTGCTCGTCGACCGCGCCGCGCGCGGTGTCCTATCCCTGCCCGGCGAGGGCGAGGCCCTGCGCCGCCGCGTCGAGCAGATCATCAACGGTCGCGAGACGTGGAAGGGCAACGCCGAGCACATCGAGCAGGACCGCGACCGGATCGCCCGGCACCGTGACCACCTCGAAGAGCTGCTACGTACCGAGACCGCACGAGCGAACGCCGCGATCGACCGCGAGCACACCGCCGAGGAGGCAGCCGAGGAGGCGCAGGCCGCCATCGAGCGCGTGCGCGCCGTCGGCCCGGACCCACTCAACGGACACCCCGCCGCCCCTCACCAGGAGGCGTACGTACGCGGCTGGTCGTCCGCCATCGACGAAGTGCAACGCGCCCTCGACGACACCGACCCCACCACCTGACCCGGAGGACCCATGGACCAGAACCAGCGCCGCGCCCGAATCATCAACATGCGCCAGGGCAAACCCCTGCGCCGCCCCACCCGAGACCCCGACGCCGTCACCACCTACAGCTACTTCATCCAGTCCCGCCCCCACGCGGACGCCGAATGGGAGCGCCCCTCCGGCGTCCACATCACCTGGGCGTCCAAGACGAAGGCCCTGGAGCGGCTCGGCTCCCGGCGTGAGATGCAGCCGGGGTGGGAGCACCGGCTCATGGAGAGGATCACCATGGTCACCGAGCGGCCCGCCACGGAGGACTAGACGCAGACCAGACGCCCCGCTACCCCGTCCGACGACGGCAGGTGACGGGGCGTCGCCACGTCCTACAACCCCCGCCGACGAGACCTTTGCTCAGGGGGCACCGGAGGACGCAACCGATTAGACGTCTCCCTCGCCGCATTCGCGATACGCGCCAACCCGCTTGCGTACAGGTTCGCCTCGCCATACCCCAGCTCGGCGTACACGATCGTTCCAGTCTCCGTACGCAGCGCAATCCGGACGATCTGATGGCCGCTTTCCAGCGTGATCAGTTCAGGGGTCATGACCTTGGCCTCCAGCATGTTGGGGCCTGCCGCGCGCTTCTCCACCTCGCTCATGCCGCGACCGTACGGCGCACCCTCCGATTCCGGTAGAGCGCACGACTCAGTGCATCCCCTTCCAGATCCGCCACGCCCGCGACCGGTCCGTCCCGATCAGCTCGCCGATCTCCGGGAAGTCCAACCCCTGTTCCTCGTGCATCACGGCGACCGCTTGCTGTCGGATCTCCTTCGGCAGCGACTTCTCGGCGGCCCACTCCCGCAGCACGAGGCCCGCCGCTCGCGCCCTCACCCCCGCGTCCGGGATCGCCTCCAGCTGACGCAGCGCCTCCCGCACCGCCGCGAACACGGCGTCAGCCGCCTGACGTGCGTCGTCTACCTCGTCGGCCATCCCGCCACCTCCCGTCGGAGAGTAAGTCTCCCCACCCGACCCCGTGTCGGGTACCCTCAACCTCGTTCGGTGTCGGATACCCGACACCAGCGTCTGGGTGAACCGACGACGCCCCACAACAAGCGAGCCCCGGCCGGGACGGTCATCCGGGCCGAGGCTCTGACCACAGGAGACGTGACTCCACATGGCTGAGCAGAAGCCTGCCACACCACCACCCCCGACCGGCCCCTGGTACGCCAGACTTGCCACCACCGCCGGCCGCCCCGCCGTCCTCGCCGCCACCCTCATCATGTCGATGCCCGGCGAGTACCACGTCGCCAAGTACGCGGGCTGGTCCGACCCCTGGGCGTACGGCATGCCGTTCTCCCTCTCCGCGTACGCGGGCATCGCCGCCGTCGTTGCGGCCACCCGCCCCAAGGGAGCCCGCGGACGCTGGTCCGCCACCCTCGGCGCCGCCTTCGCGATCGTCCTCGCGCTCGCCGCTCAGGTCGTCGCGCACCTCGTGCAGACCGGGCACATGGACCACAACCAGCCGTGGCTGATCGCGGTGACGTCGATGGTCCCGCCCGCCGTGCTGGCGCACCTTCTGCACCTCGCGGCCACGCCCGTGCCGAGGGCGGAGACGACGCAGGCCGCACCCGCCATCGCCGTGGAGCGCGCCGACGCTGCGACCGTACCGCCGATGCCAGCGCAGGCCCCGCAACTCCCCGCCGTCGCCCCGGCCCCAGCCGCCGCGCAGCAGCCGCCCGCGATCACGTACGCCGATCCACGCTGCGCCGCCGTCCGCCCCCTCTACGACGCCGGAACCCGCCCCTCGACCTCCGCCATGCGCGCCGCCCTCATCACCACGTACGGCACCGCACCCGGCGACTCCACGATCCGAGGCGTCATCCGCGCCGAGATCGAGCGCCACGAACCCCACCTCGCGCACCTCCCCCAGCTCGCCCCCGTGCTCCCGCCCGCCGCCGGACAACGCCCGTGAGCGCCGCCGCGTTCGGCGTGCTCTTCGTGCTGGCCTTCGCCGGCGCCCTCATCGGCCTCGCCCTGGTCGACCTGCGCACCGTCCCCGTCACCGGCACGGTCGCCGCCCTCCTCACCATCGCGGCGCTCGTCGTCGCCGTGCACCGCTAGGAACCCCGTGACGTACGTGACCTACGGCGGAGTCACCATCGGCCTCTGCCTCCTCATCCACCAACTCGTGACCTGGTACCCCGGCTACAAGACGCTCACCAAAGACCCCGTCCGCCAACTCGCCGGCCTGCTCCCGTTCCTCCTCGGATGGGCGTATGGATGCCTCACCACCCTCGGCGTCGGAGGCGCCGTCGGCTTCGTCTCCAAGACCATCCTCGGCCTGTCCAACTGGCTCGGCGACGTCGCCCTCGTCTGGGGCGTCGGCGGCGCAGGCGGTCAGTCCGCCGCCGCCACGTTCACGCCCGTCTCCGGCCCCGGCCTCGGCGTCGTCCTCATCCTGACGGTCGCGTTCATCGCCGCGGTGAAGAAGTCCAAGTACGGGTCCGAGCTGAAGCGTGGTGCCTGGTGCGGAATCTGCCTGGGCACCTCCGCCAGCGTCGCCGGGTTCGCCGCAGTGCCCCTCGCACAGGCTGCGTCCGCGATCGGCGACCGCGTGTACGGGGCGTTCTGATGAGCGCCGCGAAGGAGCCCGAGGGCGAGCTGTCGCCAGTCGCCGGGGCGTGCGCGGCGGTCCTTCTGGCGGGCGCTGGCGCGGGCGTCCTGTTCGTGATCGATGAGGGGCTCGGCATCCTCACGGTGGTCTCGGTGGGGACGGTCGCACTGTGGCGGTCGGCCCGCCGCATGTCCGATTGGTCCGCCACTCCCCCACCGCAGGAGGAGCGCCCCTCTTGCCGAGAGTGCGCAGCTCACACGCTTCTCAGCGTGACCCCTCTCAAAGGCCGGAAGGGGATGTTGATCTACACCAGCGCTCCGCCAGACCGGCCTAGCTACACCCACGTGCACATCGCCGAGGGGGTGACCGACCGATGATCCGACGCCTCCTCGCAGCCACCTACGAGTACTGCGCGAAGTGCGGGTGGTGGGTCAAGGACTGCGGCCACTGACCGCTGTCACACCCTCGTAGCAGACTGGTCACAGGGCCTCGCCGGAATCCCCCCAGGCGAGGCCCTCCTGTCTGCCCCCTGTGGCACCATCCCCCTACACACTGTCCAAGGGGGGACACGATGCGCATCCGCGCCACCATCACCGCCACCACCGCGCTCCTCGCGCTCACCACACTCGGCGCCTGCTCCTCGTCCGACGACGACAAGGCCGCGCCCACCACGCCGCCGGCCGCCGCCACCCCGAGCAGCGCACCCAGCAGCACGCCGACGCCCGTCGCCGTCGACCCAGCGCAGGAGAGCAACCTCCGGCAAACCGTCCAGGACTACACCGAGGCGTACTTCAAGGGCGACGCCGAGGTCGGCTACGACACCCTGTCGACGCGCTGCAAGGCCAAGGTCTCCGCCGAGCAGTACAAGGCCGTAGTTGAGCAGGCCGCCGCCGACTACGGGCCTCAGATCGTGACCGAGCTGGTGATCGACGAGCTGTCCGGGAAGCTGGCGCGGGTCAGCTACGGCGTGGGCCTGCCGAAGTTCGACCAGACGAAGCAGCCGTGGGCGCTGGAGGGCACGGCCTGGAAGTACGACGCCTGCTGACCCAGCGTCAACCGGCCCCGTCGACCAACGTCGGCGGGGCCTCGTCGTACCCGGCGGATTGCAGCCCCCAAGATCCTGAGCCGCCCGAAATCCGTACCGTCCCTGCCAGGGAGGTGCGGGTGCCAAGGCGACAGGCGAACCACGACGTCGGCCTCGTGCGCGAGCACGAGGTCGTACGCCTGCGTACCCGTGAGCGCCTCGGCTTCCGCGAGATCGCCGACATCCTCGGCTGCGACGTCAAGAACGCGCACACCGCCTGGAAGCGCGGTGTCGAGGCCCTCGCGCAGGAAGCGGCCGACGCGCACCGCCAATACGTCGGCGAGCAGCTCGCCACCCTCGACATCGCGATCACCGGCCTCATGCCCAAGGTCGTCAAGGGAGACGTCCGCTCCGACGAGGCCCTCGTCAAGCTCCTCGACCACCAAGCGAAGCTCCTCGGCTTGTACGCCCCCGTGAGGGTCAACGCCACCGTCACCGACGAGCGGATCGCTCGCATCAAGGAACTCGCCGAGAAGATCGCAGAGCTGGGTGCGGGATGACGACGCACGCTGACCTCGACGCCGAACTCGCCGACCTCACGCCCGAAGAACTGGACGTACTGGAGCAGCAGCTTGCCGAGATCTACTGGCAGAAGCGGTGGGACCGGTGGACTCCGTACCCCTGGCAGGTTCCACCCGACCGCATCCCCACCCTCGGCTGGTGGCTCCAGCTCGGGGGCCGTGGCACCGGCAAGACTGACGGCTGCGCCCGCTACATGGTCGCCCACGTCAACGGGCCCGCCTGCGACCCGCGCCTTCCCGGCGGGCACCGCATGGCGATCATCGCCCCCACGCAGGGCGACGCCGTCGAAGCGTGCGTCAACGGGCCCTCCGGGCTGAAGGCCCACGACCCGCGCGTCTCCCTGCGCACCACAGTCGGCGGGACCTTCGTCCGCTGGCCGTCCGGCGCCGAGGCGAAGCTGTTCGGCGCGCACGGCCCCGACGACGTCGAACGCCTCCGCGCCGGCGGCAACCGCTGCTTGGTGTGGATGGAGGAGGCTGCCGCGATGCGCCGGCTGAAGGACGCCATCACCCACTCGGAGATGGGCCTGCGCATCGGCCCGAACCCCCACTACGTCGCGAGCACCACGCCGAAGCCTCGCACGGAGATCATCGAGCTGGACGCGCGCGACGACGTCATCGTCACCCGAGGCCGGACGCGCGACGCGGTCCATCTCCCGCAGGAGCAGCGCGACCACCTGATCCGGAAGTGGGCGGGGACTGCGACCGAGGCCCAGGAGCTGGACGGCGTCCTCCTGAAGGACATCGAGGGCACGCTGTGGAAGCGGACTGTCCTCGACCGCACCCGCGTCGGCGCGACGCCCCCGCTCGTACGGATCGTCGTCGCGATCGACCCGGCCGCCACCGACGGCGACGAGTCCGACGAGATGGGCATCATCGTGGCCGGGCTGGGCCAGGCGTACATCCCCGACCGCAACGGCTACGCCCGCCAGCACGCCTACGTCCTCGACGACCTGTCCGGCCGCATGTCCCCCGAGGAGTGCATGCGGAAGGTCGCCGAGGCGTACCACGCGTGGAAGGCCGACGTCGTGATCGCCGAGACGAACAACGGCGGCGACTGGATCGGGACGACGCTGCGGCAGATCGACAACACGGTGAACTACGACACCGTCACCGCGACCCGCGGCAAGGCCACCCGCGCCGAGCCGGTCGCTGCCGTGTTCTCGCAGAACGCCGCGCACATCGTGAACAGCCTGCCCGAGCTGGAGACGCAGCTCACCACGTGGGTGCCGGGGAAGGACAGCCCGGACCGGCTGGACGCCATGGTGTGGGCCCTCACCGCTCTCATGCTCGCGCCCGCGGGCAATTCCGCCGCGGTCGCCTGAGGAGGACGACGTGAGCCAGTACAGGAACCGGGCCCTCGGGCGAGCGGCGGAGAAGCGCGCGCTGAGCCTCGATACGCTCCGGGACCGCATGCCGATCACCGTGGCCTCGATCGGCGGACAGCAGTCCCTCACACTGTCTCTGGACGCCGAGGCCCGCGGCTTCTCCAACAGCGCCGTGGCGTACCGGTGTGTGGACGCCATCGCGAGCAACGCGAGCAGCGTGCCCCTCGAAGTCGCGCGTCCCGACGGCTCGTTCATCGAGGACCACCCGATCGCGCACCTGTTCAACAAGCGGCCCAACACCTTCATGTCGGCGCGCGCGCTCAAGTACCTCGCCTTCATGCAGGCCGAACTGGCGGGCCAGTCCTTCGTCTGGCAGGACCGCGGAGAGACCGGCCTCGGCGACCCGACCGAGATCCACCTCGTCTTCGACCAGGTGGACGTCGTGGTCGACAAGCCGATCCGCCTGCGGCCGACCACGGCGAACATCGTCGGTTTCATGATCCGGCGCGCGGACGGAACGCAGGTCCCGGTGCTGCCCGAGGAGATGCTGTGGCTGCGGTACCCGCACCCCTTCGATCCCCTGGGATGCCTCGCGCCGTGGAAGGCCGCCCGGCACGCCGTCGACATGGACGCCTTCGCCCGCGAGTGGCAGAGGCAGTCGTACAAGAATGGCGCCCGCCCGACCGGCGTCGTCTACCTCGGCGACATGGGCGACAAGGAGTTCATCGACGTCAAGGCCGCGTGGCGCAGCAGCATGCAGGGCCCGGAGAACGCGGGCAAGACCCTGCTGGTTCGCAGCAGTCCGGGCGCGGGGCAGAACGGCACCAAGGGCATCGGGTACGAGCGGGTCACCTTCACGCCCGCCGAGATGGAGTACCTGGAGAGTCGGGTCGCGAACGCCGACGAGGTCATGCTGGCGTTCGGCGTGCCGAGGGACTACTTGGTCGGCGGCACGACGTACGAGAACCGGAGCGCCGCGAAGGCCACGCTGTGGTCGGACACGATCCGGCCGAAGCTGGAGATGGTGTCCAGCGAGATCGACTTGCGAATGCTGCCCTCGGACGCCGAGGACGCCGTGTTCGACCTGTCGGGGGTGGACGCGCTCCAGGACTCGCAGGACTCCGTGGCCAACCGTGCGCGGGCCAGCATGTACGCGGACATCACCACGGTGGACGAGGCGCGCGCTTCCCTCGGGCTGGACCCGCTGCCGAACGGCCTCGGCGCGCACACCCTTACCCCGTACAGGAGCCAGTTCGCGCCGGTGCAGGGTGCTCCAGCGGGCGACGAAGCGCGGTCCTGGGACGCGGACTTCTCCCGTCTGATCCCGCCGACGCCCGACGTCGAAACCGTCGTCGAACGAGCCGTCGAAGCTGCCCTCGTACGGCTGCTCGGCGCGATTCCGCCGCAGGTCGACGACCGTCCGACGCCCCGTCTGGAGCGCGCCGACGACACCCCGTCGTCCCCGTCGCTCGCCGACATCAACTCGGCGTACGACGACCTGGAGGGCGGCGGCCGGCGCGCGGTGCAGTCCCTCGCGCGCGAGCAGCGGGAGCGGGTGCTCCGCGACTTCGACCGGCTGATGAAGAAGCCCGAGCGATCCGCGGCGTGGCTCGGCGAGGTCCGGGCGCAGTCCTGCGCACTTGCTCGGGAGCAGCAAGTCACCCTGGCCCCGCCGGACCCGGAGGAGGTGCCGGCCGCGCGCCTCACCGACATGGACGTCGCCGCGGGCCCGGAGGGCTGGGAGGAGCGCGTCAGCGTGCGGGACCTGTTCGACGGCCGGTACTGGCGGCGCCGGACGGGGGAGGTGCTGCGGCCGTGGATCGAGCGAGTGTGGCGCCGGGGCGGGGCCTCGATCACCGGGTCGTTCGACCTCGACGAGCCCGACGTCACGCGCGCCCTGGCCGCCCGGATCGAGGAGTTGGCCGGGCAGGTCACCGCGACGACGGAGCAGGTGCTCCGCTCGCAGCTCCTCGCGCACGGCGTCGCGGAGGGGGAGTCGGTGCCCGAGCTGCGCGCGCGACTCCAGCAGGTGTTCACCAACCTGTCCGACTACCGCGCGACGATGATCGCCCGCACGGAAACCGTCGGCGGCTACAGCCAGGCGTCGTTCCTGGCAGCCCTCGACGCCGGCGCGACGACGAAGCGGTGGCTTGCGACCGGCGACCAGCGGACGCGGGAGACCCACCGGCAGGAGAACGGCAACACGGCCGCGATGAACAAGAGGTTCACCCTCACCAAGTCGCGGTGGCCAGCGGACCCGACCGCCCCCGCGAGCCAGAGCATCCAGTGTCGATGCGCTCTCACCTTCGAGTTCGAGGAGTCCTGACCGTGGCCACTCTGCTGCGCGGCGAGGTCCGCGCGATCCTCCAACCCGCCGGGCACGCCCAGTACACCGGCGCCTACTGCCCGCCCGGCGTGCCGTTCCGCGAGGTGCGCCGGGGGCCGTACGACGGGAAGCAGAACATCGCCGTCCGCCTCGGCACCGACGGCGAAGTCCCCAAGCTGATGACCTTCGCCCACGGGCAGGTCGTCTACGAGTACGACGGCCGCGACAAGCAGAACCGCGTCGTCTACCGGTACGCGCCCAAGCTCAGCAGCGCGCACCGAGACGTGATGAACGGCGTGGCCGAGGTGTACGCCGAGCACGCCCTCAACCAGGCCCGAGGAGGCCAGTGATGGAGATCGAGTTCCGCGTCTTCGAGACGCACGAGTTCCGCGTCGACGAAGGCCAGGACGGCACCTTCGAAGGGGTGGCCTGCCAGTACGGCAAGAAGGACTCGTACGGCACCACGTTCCACCCCGGCGTCTTCCGGCGCGGCATCGACAAGGGCTCGTACGCCTACCTGTGGATGCACAGCCCCTTCACTCCCATCGGCACCTTCCGTGCCGACGAGCAGACCACCCTCCTGCACATCGGGGGCGCCTACGACGACACCCAGGACGGCCGCGACAAGCGGGCGATGGCCCGGTCCGGCAGCGCGCGGGAGCTGTCCGTGGGGTTTGTTAGGACAGATCTGCCCGAGTGGAAGAAGCTCGCCGAGATGGGCGACGAGGACCGCGCCGATGTGCTGGAGAACATCCGGTCGGCGCGGCTGGTGGAGGTCAGCCAGATCACCGCCCGCATGGCGGCCGTCCCGGGCTCCAAGCTGAAGACCGTACGCAGTGCCCTCGGAGCGCTCTACACCGAGACCGGTGAGCCGACCCTCGCGGAGCGGCTGGCGGAGTATGACCGCGAGCGCGGCCGGGACTCTGCGATCGCGTACGAGCAGGAACAGAAGTTGCAGGAGCGGAAGCGCCGCGCCGCACTGCTGCGTCTGACCAGCGTCGTCGCTGGCTGACGGGCGGATTGCAGCCCCCGCCCCCGCGCATCCCCCGATTCGATC
>NZ_LIRL01000169.1 GCF_001419795.1 Streptomyces niveiscabiei | reverse complement strand
GGTCGCGTACGGGGTGGATGTGCGGCGGGGGCCGCGGGTCGGGCACGAGCGGGTGGTGGCCGGTCACATGCCGGAGCAGGTGGAAGCCGTACGGCACTGACTCAGCCGACGTACGCCGTCTCCTTCGCCTCCCGGGTGGGAGAGAACGCCAGCGCGGTCCCTTGTGCGACCGCCCCCGCGATCCCCACCCACAGCGCGAACCGGTAACTCACCCCGTCCGCCAGCAAGCCCCCGACCGGCGCTCCCACCGCCACCATCCCCCAGTTGAACGAGCGGATGGTGGCGTTCATCCTTCCCCTCAGCCGGTCCGGGGTCACCGACTGGCGGTAGGCCATCTCCACCGGGGACTCCACGGAGATCGCGAAGGAGACGGCGAAGAAGGCGAGGCAGACGGCCGGGAGGGCCCAACTCCCCTGTTGGGCGAGGGGGATGGGGAGCCAGCCGACGGCGGCCACGAGGCGGAAGGCGACCAGCGTCGGTCCTGTGTCGAGCCGTCGCGCGACCCTGCCGGACACCGCGCCGCCCAGCACCGACCCGACCGCAGCGCACGCGTAGGTCACCCCCAACCCGAAGCCTCCGACGCGGAGTTCACGCAGCGCGAAGACCACGAACACCGTCGACACCATGGAGTTGAAGAGCAGCATCGCGTGTGAGGTGAGCGCGATGGGCGCGAGGGTGCGGTGCCGGTAGACCCATCGGACGCCCTCCTTCAACTCCCCCACCAGACCGCGCCGTTCACTCTTCTCGGGAACGGGGTCGGTGGCTTTGAGCGTGGCGAGGAGGAGCCCGGACACGACGTAACTGGCCGCGTCCACCAGGACGGCGAGCGGCGCGCCCAGCCACCGCACCAGCACCCCGGCGATCAGCGGCCCGGCCGATCCGGCGACCGCGGACGCCTGCTCGGTGCGCGCGTACGCGGAGTTGAGCTGCGCCTCGGGGACGAGGCGGGGTACGAAGGACTGGCTCGCCGCGTCGAACAGCAGACTCAGGACGCCGGACGCGAAGACGATCACGCACAGGGTCGTGAGGGTGAGCAGGTCGAGGCCGTACAGCACGGGGATCAGCGCCAGGACGACGCCGCGCGCCAGGTCCGTACCCACCATGACGGGCTTGCGCCGCCATCGGTCCACCAGCACCCCGGCCACCAGCCCGAACAGCAGATACGGCAGCCACCGGACGGCGTTGACGATCCCCACCTCGGTGGCGCTGGCGCTCAGCGTGACGGCCACGAGGATCTGGAGGGCGAGCCCGGTGATCTGGGAGCCGAAGGCGGAGACGGCGAAGGCGGTCCAGAAGCGGGGGTATCCGGGGGTGTCGATCAGTCTCGGCATGATCAGGACGTACCCCGGTGCGGGGAGTCTCAAGAATCGGCGGCTCCCACGATCCGTTCGACCGCCGCCGTCACCAGCGCCTCCCGCTCCCGCTCGTCGAACACGTCCGGCAGGGTGAGCTGTTCGACGATCAGCCAATTCAGCGTGAGGATCAGGAGTTTGACGGCGGTCGCGTCGCCGGGGAGGCCGGATGCCTCGTGGTAGGCGATGTTCGCGTCGACGTCCGCGCGGACGCGGTCCGTGAGGAGGGCGCGCAGGGCCGGGCGGCGGGTGGCTTCGAGGCGGAGTTCGAGGAGGGCCAGGTAGCCGGTGCGGAAGGAGGAGACGCGGGCGACCAGTTCGCGCATCAGGGCGGCGTACGTCTCGCGGTCCCGGCCGGCCTCGCGCTGGCGCGTGATCGTCGCCTCGTCCGGCTGGAGGCGTTCGTAGACGCGGGCGCCGGACTGGATGAGGAGGTCGTCGCGGTTGAGGAAGTAGTTGGAGGTCGTGCCGGGGGGTACGGCGGCCTCCTTGTCGACCGCGCGGAAGGTGAGCCCGCGTGCGCCCTCCCTCGCGAGGACCTCCAGCGCGGCGTCCGTGAGGGCGACGCGCCGTTCGTCGTTCCGTCTCGCCATTGACACCACTCCATGTGTAGTACTAACTTCATCCAGCACCAGAAACCACTACACCCAGAGTACTACGACTGGAGTTGACCAGCTTGCGCAAGCTCTCGTACTACGTCGCCCTGACCCTCGACGGCCGGATCGCGGGCCCCGCCGGTGAGTACGACTTCTTCCCCTTCGGCGACGCCGAGCAGGCCGCCGCCTACACCTCAGGTACCAACTCCCTGTACCCCGACACGGTCCCGACGGCCATGCGCGAGGCCGTCGGCCTCAGCGGCGTACCCAACAAGCGCTACGACACGGTCCTGATGGGCCTCGGGACCTACCGCCCGGCCCTGGACGCCGGGATCAAGAGCCCGTACGCCCATCTGCGGCAGTACGTCGTCTCCAGCACCCTGGACCCGGCCGCGCACCCGGACGTCACCGTCGTACCGGGTGAACCCCTGGCTCTCGTAAGGGAGTTGAAGCAGGAGGAGAGCGGGCTCGACATCTGGCTGTGCGGGGGCGGGAAGCTCGCCGGGCAGCTGCTGCCGGAGATCGACGAGCTGGTGATCAAGAGCTATCCGGTGGTCGCGGGGGCCGGGATCCCGGCGTTCGAGGGGGCCTTCGACCCGACCGTGTTCGCGGCGGCCGAGCGGACGGCGTTCACGAACGGGGTAACTCTCACGAGGTACGTGCGCGGGTAGCACCCGGCGTCGGCGGGCTGTCGGTCGTCTGTCGGTGCTTTGTCGGTGCCCCCTGTCAGGGTGGAGGACATGAAGCGAACCGACATCAACCTCAACGGCGGGGGAAGCGCCGTCACCGTACGGGGGCTGGTCAAGCACTACGGCGAGACCAAGGCGCTGGACGGGGTCGATCTGGAGGTCAGGGAAGGAACCGTGCGAGGCGTCCTGGGGCCGAACGGCGCCGGAAAGACCACCCTCGTGCGGATCCTCTCCACGCTGCTGCGGCCCGACGCGGGGGACGCGACGGTCGCCGGGTACGACGTGCTGCGCCAGCCCCGGCAGCTGCGCCGGGTGATAGGTCTCACCGGGCAGTACGCGTCCGTGGACGAGAAGCTGCCGGGCTGGGAGAACCTGTACATGATCGGGCGCCTGCTCGACCTGTCCCGCAAGGACGCGCGGGCGCGGGCGGACGAGCTGCTGGAGCGTTTCTCGCTCACCGAGGCCGCCAGGCGCCCGGCGAAGACCTACTCCGGCGGGATGCGCCGCCGCCTCGACCTCGCCGCCTCGATGATCGGCTCCCCGGCGGTCCTGTTCCTCGACGAGCCGACGACGGGCCTCGACCCGCGCACCCGCAACGAGGTGTGGGACGAGGTGAAGCGGATGGTCGGCGACGGCGTCACCGTCCTGCTCACCACCCAGTACATGGAGGAGGCCGAGCAGTTGGCGTCCGAGCTGACCGTCGTCGACCGGGGCAAGGTCGTCGCGGAGGGCCGGGTGGACGAGCTGAAGGCGAAGGTCGGCGGCCGGACCCTGCGCGTGAAGCCCCTGGAAACCGCCGAGTTGGACCCGCTCGCGCGGATGCTCGACGACCTCGGCATCACCGGCCTCGCGCAGACGACGGTCGACGCGCAGAGCGGCACGCTGCTGGTGCCGATCCTCAGCGACGAGCAACTCACCGCCGTCGTCGGCGCGGTGACCGCGCGCGGCATCACCATCTCGTCCATCTCCACCGAACTCCCCAGCCTGGACGAGGTGTTCCTGTCGATCACCGGCCACCGCGCCAGTGCCGCCCAGGACAGCCTCCCCACCGAATCCCGCGAGGAGGTCGCCGTATGAGCGCCACCACCGTTCAACTCGCCGACGACCGCATCCCGTTGAGATCCCACCTGCGGCACACCGGCGCGCTGGTCCGCCGCAACCTGCTGTGGATCCGCCAGGACCCGGAGTCGATGGCCGACGCCCTGCTGATGCCGGTGATCTTCACCCTGCTGTTCGTGTACGTCTTCGGCGGCTCGATCGGCCAGGCGCTCGGCGGCGGCCAGGACCAGTACGTGCAGTACGTCATCCCCGGCATGATCGCGATGATGTCGATGACGCTCTCGCAGGGCGTCGGCACGGGCTTCAGCCAGGACTTCAACTCCGGTGTCATGGACCGCTTCCGGTCGCTGCCGATCGGCCGGGGCTCGGTGCTCTTCGCGAAGATCGCCGTCGAACTGGTCCGCATGCTGTTCGCGACGGCCGTCCTGATGATCGTCGCGGTGCTGGTCGGCTTCGACATCACCAACTGGGGCGGGCTGCTGGCCGCCGTGGGCCTGGCCACCGTGTTCGCCTCGTCGATCATGTGGGTGTTCCTCACCCTCGGCGTGATCATGAAGAACGCGCAGTCCGTGCAGGCGATGGGCTTCCTGGTGCTGTTCCCGCTCCAGTTCGGCTCGTCGATCTTCACCCCGACCGGCGACATGCCGGGCTGGCTCCAGAAGTTCACCGAGTACAACCCGCTGTCCACGCTCGCCGACGCGGCGCGCGGGCTGATGGTCGGCGGCCCGGTCGCGCACGACCTGTGGATCACGCTCGGCTGGTCGGCGGCGATCACCGCCGTCATGGCACCGGTCGCGATCCACAAGTTCCGCACGAAGACCTGAGGTTGACGGTATGTCAGACCAGGGCGGCGGCAGCCTCGTAACCGAGGTCGCCGCCCTCGGCGTACGCCGACTCGTAGGCCGCGTCCCCGAGTTGGCGCCGCGCCTGCGCCTCCGCCTCCGCGCGCTGCCTGCGCTCCTGGCGCAGCGCGATGTGGCCCGGCGGGAGCATCGCGTCACCGGCGCCCAGACAACGGGCCGCGTCCAACGCGCGGGCATGGTCGCCTTCGCAGGACATGATGTACGCGGCCGTACCGAGGTACAGGGCGCGCATGTGCGGCGCGATGACCATCGACAGCGGCGCGGCGGAGGCGGTCAGGGCCCGCCGTACGGTGATCAGGGCCTTGTCGACGTGGCCGTCCTGGGCGTCCAGCCAGGCCTCGACGCCGTCGATGAACGCCTCGAAGACCATGAACTGGGCCAGCGCGAAGTCCTGGCGCAGCTGCCGGAGTTGGTCGCGGGCCTCGTCCCGGCGGCCGGTCTCGCCGAGCCAGGAGGCGAGGAAGAGGCGGGCGGCCGGGCGGGCCTCGTTGACGTAGCCCTCGGCGTCGGTGATCGCCTCCCGGAGGATCGCCTCGCCCTGCGCGCTCTCGGCGGGGTCGCCGCCCTCCATGAGGACGTTCGCGAACCGCACCCGCAGGATCGTCAACTGGGCGCGGGCGCCCAGGTTCTCGGCGTGCACCATCGCCTCGCGGTAGTCGGCGGCGGCCTTCTCGTGCAGGCCGAGGCGCTCGTACGCCTCCGCGCGCGCCGACAGGGACTCGGCGGCGCCCCAGGAGTCGCCGTACCGGCGGAAGATGTCCAGCGCCTCGTCCGCGTCGCGGGCGCCGTCGCCGGCCCAGTCGCTGCGGTTGGCGAGGAAGTTGCCGCGCAGCTGGAGGCAGAACGCCAAGTCCCATTCCAGCGCCGGGTGTTCACGGCAGATCCGGATGTTGGCGTCCAGGATCTCGCGGACCATCGGCATGTCGCCGCTCAGCATCACGGCGTAGAACGCGTGCAGGCCCGGGATCCAGCAGAGCTGGGGCAGGCCGGGGCGGTAGCTGTCCTTGATGAGGGCCAGCTTGCGTTCCGCCTCCGGGGTCTGCCAGAGCTCCAGCTCCGTGTCCATGTAGGCGAGGTGGGTGAGGTGCGTGCCGCGTCTCGCCTCGGCGAGGAACTCGCCGGTGAACGGCGGGGGCAGGGCCGAGACCCGCTGCCACACCGGCTCGGCGGGCCGCGGTTCGGGGCCCGCGAAGGGGTCCGGGGCCAGCTCCATCACCTCCTTGAACCAGTTCCTGGCCTCGATGCGCATATCGCGCATCTGCCAGTACCAGAGCAGGCAGTGGGCGAGGCTCAGCGCCTCCTGTTCGTCGGAGGTGTCGACGGCTCTGCGCAGCGCCGTGCGCAGGTTCTCGTACTCCGCCTGGAACCGCTGGATCGCCGTGACCTGCTGCGCGCCGCGCAGCAACGGCTCGGTGGTGCGGGCGAGTTCGCGGTAGTACGTCAGGTGCGCGCGCTCCGCCTCGGGGCGGCGGCCCGACTCCGTGAGGCGTTCGCCCGCGTACTCCGCGACCGTCTCCAGGAGGCGGTAGCGCATCGCGCCGTCCGGTGAAGGGGCCGCCACGACGAGGGACTTGTCCACGAGGGAGGCCAGCGCGTCCAGGGCCGCCGGGCCGCAGACCGACTCCGCGGCGGGGAGGTCGCAGCCGCCCGCGAAGACCGACAGGCGGCCCAGGACGTCCCGTTCGTCCTCGTCCAGCAGGTCCCACGACCAGTCGACGACCGCCCTCAGCGTCTGCTGGCGGGGCAGGACCGTGCGGCTTCCCGAGGTGAGGAGTCGGAAGCGGTCGTCGAGGCGGTCGGCTATCT
>NZ_LIRL01000168.1 GCF_001419795.1 Streptomyces niveiscabiei | reverse complement strand
CGCCACCCCCTTAGGCGCCCCTCAACGCCCAACCGGCGGAGCGTACTTGTACCCCACCCTCCGAACCGTCTGAATAGCCTGCCGATGCACCCCCAACTTCCGCCGCAGCCGCGCCACATGCACATCGACGGTCCGCCCGTCCCCGACATGCCCGTACCCCCACACCGTGGTGACGAGCTGATCCCGCGTATGCACCCGATGCGGATGAGCCACGAGATGCGCGAGCAACTCGAACTCCAGGTACGTCAGATCGAGTTCGACCCCGTCGACGGAGGCGGTCCGCTGGACGGAGTCGACCCGGACGAGCGCGTCGGCATCGTCCCGCTCGGGCTCCGGCACAGCCACCGGCAGGAACGGCGGCTGCTGATCCGCGGGGACGAGAACCAGGTACCCGACCATGGGCGGCTGACCGGGCAGCGAGGGCAGCGTGTGCTGCGGCGCGGGCAGCCAAGTGGCCCCCGGCGGAAGGAAGTCGGAGATCTCCACGACCTCGTCCCGATCGACGGCACGCAGCCGATGCCGGGAAGGGGACGGAGAGGACAGGGAACTCAGAGAACGGGTGTTGGCCATGAGACGTCAGCTCTTTCGCGCGAGAAGTTCGTCAGGAGGACGTACCTGTTCGCGTCGGCCGAAGACCGGGATGTACGGCTTTAGAGGGCCGGCGCGTTCACCGCGCGACAACACACCCGATCGAAGTCGTGATGCTGACGGGAGGGCCAGAACGGCTCAAGGTCATGGCGACCCGTCGCATCGCACTTCTGGAAGCTGGCCATACCCACATTGAAGCAGACCCCGCCCACTTGAAGGACCCTCCTCTCACGGATTGGACGCCCCCGGGACGAGAAAGGGCGCCCCTCGACAGGGGCGCCCTTCAGGAATCGCAGCGCGATCAGACCTGCCCGGCCTTCTCCAGCGCGGAGCAGCACGTGTCCACGAGGAGGCGGGTCACCACGTACGGGTCGACGTTCGCGTTGGGACGGCGGTCCTCGATGTAGCCCTTGCCGTCCTTCTCGACCTGCCACGGGATGCGGACGGAGGCGCCGCGGTCGGAGACGCCGTAGGAGTACTCGTTCCACGGGGCCGTCTCGTGCAGGCCCGTGAGGCGGTCGTCGATGCCCGCGCCGTAGTTCTTGACGTGGTCCAGCGGCTTGGAGCCCTCGCCGAGGGACTCGGCGGCGGTGATGATCGCCGCGTACGTCTCGCGCATCGCCTTCGTGGAGAAGTTCGTGTGCGCGCCCGCGCCGTTCCAGTCGCCCTTCACCGGCTTCGGGTCGAGCGTCGCGGAGACGCCGAAGTCCTCGGCCGTACGGTAGAGCAGCCACCGCGCGATCCACAGCTGGTCGGCGACGACGCTCGGGGAGAGCGGGCCGACCTGGAACTCCCACTGGCCCGGCATGACTTCGGCGTTGATGCCGGAGATCCCGAGGCCGGCGGCGAGGCAGTTCGCGAGGTGCGCCTCGACGACGTCACGGCCGAAGATCTCGTCCGCGCCGACACCGCAGTAGTAGCCGCCCTGGGGGGCCGGGAAGCCGCCCTTGGGGAAGCCGAGGGGGTAGCCGTCCTTGAAGAACGTGTACTCCTGCTCGATCCCGAAGATCGGCTCCTGCGCGGCGAACCGCGTCTCGACCTCGACGAGCGCGGCACGCGTGTTGGACGAGTGCGGCGTCATGTCGATGTCGAGGACCTCGCACAGGACGAGGATGTCGTCGCCGCCGCGGATCGGGTCCGGACAGGTGAAGACCGGCTTCAGCACACGGTCCGACGCGTGACCCTCGGCCTGGTTCGTGGACGACCCGTCGAAGCCCCAGATCGGCAGCGACTCGAGCCCGCCGAACGCGTCCGTGACGATCTTCGTCTTGGAACGCAGCTTGGCCGTCGGCTCGGTGCCGTCGATCCAGATGTACTCAGCCTTGAAGGTCACGGGGCCACATCCTTCGGGGGTATGTCTTGGCGCACTTGCGGGTGCAGCGGCGCTACGGCACTGGGGCGCCACGTCGAATACCGGCACCCTGTCAACAGGCGGTTTCCCGCCCATTGCCCGAGTGTGAACCCCGTGTTACCTGGGTGTTCTGTGACAGGATTCACGGCACCCGCGGGCCACCGCTAGATCCACCGCCGCGCCCGCTCCCGCCGGTACCTCCGCTCCCACCGCGCCTGCCGGTCCCGCCGGGCCCGGTACGCCTGGTACGTCGTCGGCCGGGCCGTACCCGCGCCGCCCTCCTCCTCGGACTTCGACGGCCGGCTCAGGAACAGGTACAACGCCCCCGCGACCAGCCACCACAGATGATTCCCGAACCCGAGCACGACCAGTACGGCGATCGCGCCCAGCGCGATGATTCCCATGACGGATCTCCTCCTTCTCCTCTCCGTGTTCCCCCACCGCGCGCATGTATCAATGGACCCATGCCAGAGCTGACTTCCTTCGGGTACGACCACGGCGGCGAGGTCCTCAGCGGGGTGTACGGCGGCCCGGCCGGCGCACCGGCCGCCGCCGTCCTCCTGCACGGCGCGGGACGCGGCAGCAAGGCCCGACTCCTCCCGCTGGCCGACGAGTTCACCGCGCACGGCGTCCAGGCCCTCGCCCTCGACTTCACCGGCCACGGCGAAAGCACCGGACACCTCGGGGAGTTGAGCCTTGAGCGCCGGTTCGAGCAGGCGGTCGCCGTCATCGGCGCGTACGTCCCCGCCGAACTCCCCCTGATCCTCGCCGGTTTCAGCATGAGCGGACAGACCGTAGCCGACCTCACCGCCCACTACGGCGACCGCGTCACGGCGATAGCCCTGGCCGCCCCCGCCGTATACGCCCCCGAAGCCTGGACCGAGCCCTTCGGCGAGGGCGCCGGCAGGTTCACGGAGATCATCCGGACGCCGGACGCCTGGCGGCGTTCGGCCGCGCTGGACGTCCTGCGGGGGTTCACCGGCCGCGCGCTGCTCCTCGTACCGGAGACGGACGAGGTGATCCCGCCGGAGGTGACGGAGGCGATCGAGGACGCGCTGACGGTTCGGGCCCAGTACACCAGGGTCGAACTGGCCGGCGCGGAGCATCAGTTGGGCCTCTGGTACCGGGATCACGCCGACGCGAGAAAGGAGTTGGTGACCGGCCTCCTCACCGGCCTCACCGACAGGGGCTGGACGGCGACCTGGGAGTGGCTGGCCGAGCGGACCGGCCGGGCCCGGGTCGCCGACAACCCCCTGAAGGGCGGCTGGAGTTCACAGATGCGCCGCGTGACGCTGGACGACACCTCGCACGTCGTCCTCCGCAGCTTCGTGAAGCCCTTCTTCCGCAGACACGCCCCCGGCCTCCTCCAGCGCGAGGCCGACATCCTCACCCTCCTCGCGAAGGAGGACGGCATCCCGGCGGCGGACCTCATCGCCGTGGACCCCGACGCCACCCACTGCGACCACCCCTCCCTCGCGATGACCGCCCTCCCGGGTCAAGTCCGCTTCGACGAGGACGACTTGGAGCACCGTCTCGACCAACTCGCGGCGCT
This sequence comes from Streptomyces niveiscabiei, assembly GCF_001419795.1. Taxonomy (GTDB): domain Bacteria; phylum Actinomycetota; class Actinomycetes; order Streptomycetales; family Streptomycetaceae; genus Streptomyces; species Streptomyces niveiscabiei. The sequence continues at coordinate 4,894 of NZ_LIRL01000168.1, read as the reverse complement.
CCTCGCACGCATCCACGCCGTGGACCCCGCCGAACGCCCCCGCGACTACCAGGCATGGACGTCGGCGGACCGCGTCCGGACCCCCCGAGGCGACCTGTGGACCCGCGCGGTGGACCTCATCCGCCGCGAACCCCCCGCGTACGAACCCTGCTTCCTCCACCGCGACTTCCACCCCGGCAACGTCCTCTTCCACGACGGCCGGGTCACCGGGGTCGTCGACTGGGTGGAGACGTCCTGGGGACCGGCCGACCTGGACGTGGCCCACTGCTCGACGGCCCTCGCCCTCCTGCACGGTCCCGAGGCGGGACTCGGCTTCCGGGAACGCTACGAGGCCCACGGCGGACGCCCGTTGGCCCCCGACGCCGACCACCTCTACTGGCGCCTCCTGGACTGCCTCCACTACGCAGGCGACGCGACCAAACTCGCGGGCCCCTGGCGGGAGTCGGGCCGCACCGACCTGACCCCCGAACTGCTGGGGGAGCGGCTGGAGACGTACGTACGCGGCCTGCTGGCGACGTACGCGTGACAGGGCCGGACGCCAACTGGTGGCGTCCGGCGCTCAGTTCACCGCGAGTACCGCATCAGCGCCCGCACCATGTGGCACGTCGTGTCCGACGGCGGGTGGATGCCGATCCGCTCGGCCGTGGAGCGGATCTTCTCGTTGCGGGCCTGGTTCGGGACGAACACCCCCGCGTCGAGGAGGGCGATGGCGAGGCGCATGGCCTTGAGGCGGCGGTTGTGCGAGATGTACCACTCACGCGGACGCCCGGCGGGCAGCGGGTGCTTCTCGACCGGGGCGTACGGCAGATCGAACAGGACAGCGGACACAGGCGAACCTCCCGTTGTCAGGACGCCGCCGGGGATGTGTCGAAACCCCCCGGCGACACCCTCGAACACTGCTTCTATTCTACTCCCCGCCACTGACAAAAGCCCCTGATCAAAGGCCGTTTGAGGGCTCTCCCGGCACCTCACTCACGTACCGTGGGACCCATGGAGATCTGGATCAACCCCGCCTGTTCCAAGTGCCGCAGCGCCCTCACGATCCTCGACGCGGAAGGCGCGGACTACACCGTCCGCCGCTACCTGGAGGACGTCCCGAGCGAGGCCGAGATCGAGGAGGTCCTCGGGCGCCTCGGCCTCGAACCGTGGGACATCGTCCGCACGCAGGAGGCCGCCGCGAAGGACCTGGGCCTGAAGGAGTGGCCGCGCGACGAGGTGTCCCGCGCCCGCTGGATCGCCGCCCTCGCCGCGCACCCGAAGCTGATCCAGCGGCCCATCATCACCGCCGAGGACGGCACGGCGGTGGTGGCGCGGACGGAGGAGGCGGTGCGGGGGACGCTCCTCACAGACCCGGCGCGCCCCACACCGGGAACCACCGGCTGAGGTCCTGCTCGATCCGCAGGTCGTTCGTGAGAGCCGCCTTGACCCGCAACTCCAGTGCGTTGTCCCGGCGTTGGGCGTTCCCCAGCGGGGCGAACGGATAGAACGTGCCCCGCTTGTAGAGGTACACCAGCGCGAGCCCGCGCCCGTCCGCGTCCGTGAACCCCGCGAGGGAGCACAGGAGTTGCGGCCCGAACCCGTTGACCTCCATCGAACTGTTCACCGCGTGCAGGTCGTTGACGAGCGCGGCGAGGTCGTCGGGGGAGCGGCGCGAGACGAGCCAGGAGTAGCCGTACGTGTCGCGCGTCAGCTCGACCGGCGGCCCCGTACGGTCCGTGTCCGCGTCCAGCAGCGCCCGCACCTCCCGGTGGGTCTGGTCGAACGCCGAGCCCTCGACCGTCGCGAAGCACACCGCGCCGACGCCGGTCGGGGTGAGCCCGGCCGCCGCCTCCAGGGTGACCGCCGCCGAGGGCAGCGCGAAGAGCTGGTCCAGGTCGGGTGCGACCGGCTTGGTCCGGCCCAGCAGGATGTCCAGCAGCCCCATCAGTCCGTCTTTCCCAGTGGTTCGCCCAACTCGGCGGAGATCCGGCCCAGTTGCTCCAGCCGCTGGTCCAGGCTCGGGTGCGTCGAGAAGTACCGGGCGAGCCCCGGCTCCGAGCCCAGCGCCGGGGTGAAGTAGAACGCGCTGAACGCCTGCGCCGTCCGCAGGTCCTTCGAGGGGATGCGCGCGATGTCGCCGTCCACCTTCGTGAGCGCCGCCGCGAGCGCCGAGGGACGGCCGGTCAGCAGGGCTGCGGCCCGGTCGGCGGCGAGTTCCCGGTACCGGGACAGCGCGCGGATCAGCAGGAAGCTCAGCGCGTACACGGCCATCGAGACACCCAGCACGGCGGCGAACACGGCGAGGGTGTTCTGGTCCTTGCGGTCCCGCCCGCCGAACATCTGCGAGTACAGCGCGAACCGCACGATCAGCCCCGCCAGCACCCCCAGGAACGAGGCGATCGTGATCACCGCGACGTCCTTGTGCGCCACGTGCGACAGCTCGTGCGCGAGCACGCCCTCCAGCTCGGCCGGCTCCAGCCGCCGCAGCAGCCCCGTCGTCACACACACCACCGCATTGTCCGGGTTGCGCCCCGTCGCGAACGCGTTCGGCATGTCCATCTCGGACACGGCGACGACGGGCTTCGGCATGTCGGCGAGCGCGCACAGCCGGTCCACGACGGCGTGCAGCTCGGGATACTCCTCCCGCTCCACCACCCGCCCCCGCATCGCGAACAGCGCGATCCGGTCCGAGAACCAGAACTGGGCGCCCAGCATCGCGGCCACGACCACCACGACCAGCACCCACGACTTCAGCAGCACGATCAGGGCAGCGACGAACCCCACGTACAGCAGCCCCAGCAGGAACATCGTGACCGTCATCCGCACGGTCAGCTGCCGGTCGCTCCGAAAACGGCTCCGCATCCGCATCACCCCGCAGTCAGGCACTCGCCCCACTGCCCAGTGTGCTCGTGACCGCCCCATGAACAGTCCCTGAACAACCCCCGTCCAGGCAAAAGCTCCGAAGCCGCCCCCTCAGAACCTCAGAACCCCTGATACCCGCTGTACCCCAACGCCAGAATCGCGACGGCGATACTCCCGAACACCAGAGCGACCGACGTCCAGGGCCCCCGCCGCACCACCGGCACCCGCAACCGCCTCCGACGCCCCACCGGCTCCCCCCGGAACGGCACCGCCTCCGGCGGCTCCTCCCGCCACTTCGCCGCCAGCATCCGCGCCCGCGCCGACGGCTCCTTGTGCGCGGCCCCCTCAGCCCACCGAAGATCGAACTCCCGCTCCTCGTCGCCCGGTTCGCCCTTGTCAGCCATACCTCTCACGATACGACGGCGCCCCCGCCCCGGAGAACGGGACGAGGGCGCCGGACGGCTCACGGTTCGATCACACGTCGTAGTACAGCTCGAACTCGTGCGGGTGCGGGCGCAGCTGGAGGGGGGCGATCTCGTTCGTGCGCTTGAAGTCGATCCACGTCTCGATCAGGTCGGACGTGAAGACGTCGCCGGCGAGGAGGAACTCGTGGTCCGACTCAAGGGCGTCGAGGACGGCGTTCAGGGAGGTCGGGACCTGGGCGACGCCCGCGTGCTCCTCGGGGGCCAGCTCGTAGAGGTCCTTGTCGATCGGCTCGGCCGGCTCGATCTTGTTCTTGATGCCGTCGAGGCCCGCGAGCAGCAGGGCGGAGAAGGCGAGGTACGGGTTGCCGGAGGAGTCGGGCGCGCGGAACTCGACGCGCTTGGCCTTCGGGTTGGAGCCCGTGATCGGGATACGCATCGCGGCGGAGCGGTTGCGCTGCGAGTACACCAGGTTGATCGGCGCCTCGAAGCCCGGGACCAGGCGGTGGTAGGAGTTCACCGTCGGGTTGGTGAACGCCAGCAGCGACGGCGCGTGCTTGAGGATGCCGCCGATGTAGTAGCGGGCGGTGTCCGAGAGGCCCGCGTACCCGGCCTCGTCGTAGAACAGCGGGTCGCCGCCCGACCACAGCGACTGGTGGACGTGCATGCCCGAGCCGTTGTCGCCGAAGATCGGCTTCGGCATGAAGGTCGCGGTCTTGCCGTTGCGCCAGGCCACGTTCTTCACGATGTACTTGAAGAGCTGGAGGTCGTCGGCCGCGGCGAGCAGCGTGTTGAACTTGTAGTTGATCTCCGCCTGGCCGGCGGTGCCCACCTCGTGGTGCTGGCGCTCGACCTTGAGGCCGGACTTCTCCAGCTCCAGGGAGATCTCGGCGCGCAGGTCGGCGAAGTGGTCGACCGGCGCGACCGGGAAGTAGCCGCCCTTGTAGCGGACCTTGTAACCCCGGTTGTTCTCGACCGCACCGGTGTTCCAGGCGCCCGCCTCGGAGTCGATGTGGTAGAAGCTCTCGTTCGCGGAGGTCTGGAAGCGCACCGAGTCGAAGACGTAGAACTCGGCCTCGGGACCGAAGTACGCGGTGTCCGCGATACCGGTCGACGCGAGGTACGCCTCGGCCTTCTTCGCCACGTTGCGCGGGTCGCGGGAGTACTGCTCGCCCGTGATCGGGTCGTGGATGAAGAAGTTGAGGTTCAGCGTCTTGTCGCGGCGGAACGGGTCGATCTTCGCCGTGTCGAGGTCCGCGCGCAGCGCCATGTCCGACTCGTGGATCGCCTGGAAGCCACGGATCGACGAGCCGTCGAACGCCAGCTCCTCGTCCGGGTCGAACGCATCGACGGGCACCGTGAAGTGCTGCATGACGCCCGGCAGGTCGCAGAAGCGGACATCGACGAACTTGACCTGCTCGTCCGTGATCAGCTTCTTGATGTCGTCGGCGTTCTGGGACATCCAGCTCCTCCTACTCCCGGCTGTTTCCCGAGCCGGGGTGGTAGTTCGTTCGTGCGGCCAGTGCGGTGGCACACGCTCGTCCCGACCCTAGGGACGGGTGATTTCTCGGGCGTGACCCATTTGTTTCGCCGAAGTTAACCGGACTCCGCCCGCCTCTGCCCACCCGGCC
>NZ_LIRL01000167.1 GCF_001419795.1 Streptomyces niveiscabiei | reverse complement strand
CCCCCCGACCGGACGAGAATCACTCGACCCCCGCAGTCCGTCCCCTGGAACGACCTGACGGCGGACCCCCTCTCCCCGCTACCCTGGCCCCAAAGCCGACAGCCGTCGCACCTGAGGGAGCCCTTACATGGCCTCTGTGCCGCTGACCCCTTCCGCCGACAGCCGGACCCGTGTGTCCGCGCTCCGAGAGGCGCTCGCCACCCGCGTGGTGGTCGCCGACGGAGCGATGGGCACGATGCTCCAGGCCCAGGAGCCGACCCTGGAGGACTTCCAGGACCTGGAGGGCTGCAACGAGATCCTCAACCTGACCCGCCCGGACATCGTCCGCTCCGTCCACGAGGCGTACTTCGACGCCGAGGTCGACTGCGTCGAGACCAACACGTTCGGCGCCAACTTCGCGGCCCTCGCCGAGTACGACATCCCCGAGCGCGTCCACGAACTCTCGGAGGCGGGCGCCAGGATCGCCCGCGAGACCGCCGACGCGTACACCGCGCGCGACGGCCGCCAGCGCTGGGTCCTGGGCTCCATCGGCCCCGGCACGAAACTCCCGACCCTGGGCCACGTCGCGTACACGACGATCCGGGACGCGTTCCAGCGGAACGCCGAGGGCCTCATCGAGGGCGGCGCCGACGCCCTGATCGTCGAGACCACCCAGGACCTCCTCCAGACGAAGGCCGCCGTGATCGGCGCCCAGCGCGCCCGCGAGCTCGCCGGGATCGACGTACCGATCATCGTCTCGGTCACCGTCGAGACCACCGGCACGATGCTGCTGGGCTCCGAGATCGGCGCCGCGCTCACCGCGCTGGAACCCCTCGGCATCGACATGATCGGCATGAACTGCGCGACCGGCCCGGCCGAGATGAGCGAGCACCTGCGCTACCTCGCCCGCAACGCCCGCGTCCCCCTGTCGTGCATGCCGAACGCCGGTCTGCCCGTCCTCGGCAAGGACGGCGCCACCTACCCGCTGACGGCCCCCGAGCTCGCCGACGCCCACGAGACGTTCGTCCGGGACTACGGCCTCTCCCTCATCGGCGGCTGCTGCGGCACCACCCCCGAGCACCTGCGCCAGCTCGTCCAGCGCGTCCGGGGCATCACCCCCACCCCCCGCGACCCGCGCCCGGAACCCGGCGCCGCGTCCCTGTACCAGACCGTCCCGTTCCGCCAGGACACCGCGTACATGGCGATCGGCGAGCGCACCAACGCCAACGGCTCCAAGAAGTTCCGCGAGGCCATGCTGGAGGCCCGCTGGGACGACTGCGTCGAGATGGCCCGCGAGCAGATCCGCGAAGGCGCCCACATGCTGGACCTCTGCGTGGACTACGTGGGCCGCGACGGCGTCGCCGACATGGACGAACTCGCCGGCCGCTTCGCCACCGCCTCGACCCTCCCGATCGTCCTGGACTCCACCGAGGTGGACGTCATCCAGGCGGGCCTGGAGAAGCTCGGCGGGCGCGCGGTCATCAACTCGGTCAACTACGAGGACGGCGACGGCCCCGAGTCCCGTTTCGCGAAGGTCACCAAGCTCGCCCGGGAACACGGCGCCGCCCTGATCGCCCTGACCATCGACGAGGAGGGCCAGGCCCGCACCCCCGAGAAGAAGGTCGAGATCGCCGAACGCCTCATCGACGACCTCACCGGCAACTGGGGCATCCGCGAGTCGGACATCCTCATCGACACCCTGACCTTCACCATCTGCACCGGCCAGGAGGAGTCCCGCGGCGACGGCATCGCCACCATCGAGGCCATCCGCGAACTCAAGCGCCGCCACCCCGACGTACAGACCACCCTCGGCCTGTCCAACATCTCCTTCGGCCTCAACCCGGCCGCCCGCATCCTCCTGAACTCGGTCTTCCTCGACGAGTGCGTCAAGGCGGGCCTGGACTCCGCGATCGTCCACGCGTCGAAGATCCTCCCCATCGCCCGCTTCAGCGAGGAGGAGGTCACCACCGCCCTCGACCTCGTCTACGACCGCCGGACCGAGGGCTACGACCCCCTCCAGAAGCTGATGGCGCTGTTCGAGGGCGCCACCGCCAAGTCCCTCAAGGCCGGCAAGGCCGAGGAACTCGCCGCCCTGCCGCTGGAGGAACGCCTCAAGCGCCGCATCATCGACGGCGAGAAGAACGGCCTGGAGGCCGACCTCGACGACGCCCTGACGACCCGCCCCGCCCTCGACATCGTCAACGAGACACTCCTGGACGGCATGAAGGTCGTCGGCGAACTCTTCGGCTCCGGCCAGATGCAGCTGCCGTTCGTCCTCCAGTCCGCCGAGGTCATGAAGACGGCCGTCGCCCACCTCGAACCCCACATGGAGAAGACGGACGCCGACGGCAAGGGCACCATCGTGCTGGCCACCGTCCGCGGCGACGTCCACGACATCGGCAAGAACCTCGTCGACATCATCCTGTCCAACAACGGCTACAACGTCGTCAACCTCGGCATCAAACAGCCCGTCTCCGCGATCCTCGACGCCGCCGAGGAACACAAGGCCGACGTCATCGGCATGTCCGGACTCCTCGTGAAATCCACCGTGATCATGAAGGAGAACCTCCAGGAGCTGAACCAGCGCGGCCTCGCCGCCGACTACCCCGTCATCCTCGGCGGCGCCGCCCTCACCCGCGCCTACGTCGAACAGGACCTCCACGAGCTGTACGAGGGCGAGGTCCGCTACGCCCGCGACGCCTTCGAGGGCCTGCGCCTCATGGACGCCCTCATCGGCGTCAAGCGCGGCGTCCCCGGCGCCGCCCTGCCCGAGCTGAAACAGCGCCGGGTCCGCGCGGCAGCCGCCGTACAGACCGAGGAGCGCCCCGAGGACGAGGGGCACGTCAGGTCGGACGTCGCCATCGACAACCCCGTACCGAAGGCCCCCTTCGACGGCACCCGCATCATCAAGGGCATCCCCCTCAAGGACTACGCCAGCTGGCTCGACGAGGGCGCCCTCTTCAAGGGGCAGTGGGGCCTCAAGCAGGCGCGCGCGGGCGACGGGCCGACGTACGAGGAACTCGTCGAGAACGAGGGCCGGCCCCGCCTGCGCGGCCTCCTCGACCGGCTCCAGACCGACAACCTGCTCGAAGCGGCCGTCGTGTACGGGTACTTCCCGTGCGTCTCCAAGGACGACGACCTGATCATCCTCGACGAGCAGGGCAACGAGCGCACCCGCTTCACCTTCCCCCGCCAGCGCCGGGGACGGCGCCTGTGCCTCGCCGACTTCTTCCGCCCGGAGGAGTCCGGCGAGACCGACGTCGTCGGCCTCCAGGTCGTCACCGTCGGCAACCGCATCGGCGAGGAGACCGCGAAGCTCTTCGAGGCCAACGCCTACCGCGACTACCTCGAACTGCACGGCCTGTCCGTCCAGTTGGCCGAAGCCCTCGCCGAGTACTGGCACGCCCGCGTGCGCGCCGAACTCGGCTTCGGCGGCGAGGACCCCGCCGAGATCACCGACATGTTCGACCTCAAGTACCGCGGCGCCCGCTTCTCCCTCGGCTACGGCGCCTGCCCCAACCTGGAGGACCGCGCGAAGATCGCCGAACTCCTCCAGCCCGAGCGCATCGGCGTCCACCTCTCGGAGGAGTTCCAGCTCCACCCCGAGCAGTCCACCGACGCGATCGTCCTCCACCACCCGGAGGCGAAGTACTTCAACGCCCGCTGAACCCTCCGGCCCGCCACGGCGTCTGTAAGAACCCGGGCCGGAAAACCGGGAAGCGCTCCACCCGGCCGAGTCGTACACTGGTCGGTCCACCGCAGGCCGGTCGCCTCCCCACCCGGGGAAGTGACCGGCCTGCGTGTCCCTCTCGTCCGACAAGGAGGTCGTGGATGACCAGTACGGTCCCCGCACCCGCAGCGCTCACCGCCGAGGGCTCCGCCCTCCAGGCCGTCCTGCTCGACATGGACGGCACCCTGGTGGACACCGAAGGCTTCTGGTGGGACATCGAGGTCGAGATCTTCGCCCGCCTCGGCCACACCCTCGACGACTCCTGGCGGCATGTCGTGGTCGGCGGCCCCATGACCCGCAGCGCCGGCTTCCTCATCGAGGCCACCGGCGCCGACATCACCCTCGACGAAGTCTCCGTCCTGCTTAACGACGGCTTCGAGGACCGCATCGGCCGCGCCCTGCCCCTGATGCCCGGCGCCGCCCGCCTGCTCGCCGAACTCGCCGCGCACGACGTGCCGACCGCCCTGGTCTCCGCCTCCCACCGGCGCATCATCGACCGCGTCCTCACCTCGCTCGGCCCCCAGCACTTCCGGCTCTCCGTCGCCGGCGACGAGGTCACCCGCACCAAGCCGCACCCCGAGCCCTACCTCCTCGCGGCCTCCCGGCTCGGCGTAGATCCGGCCAGATGCGCGGTCATCGAGGACACCGCGACCGGTGTCGCCGCCGCCGAGGCCGCCGGATGCCAGGTCGTGGCCGTCCCGTCGGTCGCCCCGATCGCCCCCGCCGTCCGCCGCACCGTCGTCCCGTCCCTGGAACACGTCGACGTGACGTTCCTGCGCGCCCTCGTGACCGGCTGACGAAAACCCCGGTGGCCTGGTAGTTCACGGATGACGGCGGTTCTCCGGCATTCCCGGGGAACGACTGGAATTCCGCCCCGCCGCGATGTGACGTTCCCCACTCGCGGACCGGGATTCCGGCCCGTCCCGGCCCGGCCAAGTGTCCCGATTGATGAACCGCTGCACGAAACATTCCCGGCCCGGTTCTCCGGTCCGTCCATATGTGGCTCCACAGCGTGAGGAATCGTCAACTCCGGTCACCGCAAGGCGACTCGCGGACGCCCACTAATCTCATACAGAACAACCCCGAGATCCCCGCGATCGTCGCCGCGAACCGACCGACGAGACACCGAGATTCCGACGACAAGGCACGTACACGTGAACAAGCGCACCCAGTGGCCGGTCCTCCCGATCGTGGCAGGGCTCGCCTCCGGCCTGTTGACCGGCTGCGGCTCCGAGAACGGCTCCTCCGGGGGCAGCGGCTCCTCCGTGGTCATGGGGATGTCCGACGACGTCCTCGCCACCGACCCCGCCTCCGGCTACGACCCCGGCTCCTGGCTGCTGTTCAACAACGTCTTCCAGTCCCTGCTCTCCTTCCCCAAGGGCGGCACCGACCCCGAGCCGGACGCCGCGAAGGAGTGCACCTTCACCGACACCGAGACCAAGGTCTACGAGTGCACCCTGAAATCGGGACTGAAGTTCAGCAACGGTGACTCCCTCACCTCCGAGGACGTCAAGTACTCCTTCGACCGCATGCTGAAGATCAACGACGACGCCGGCCCCGCGATCATGTTCCCCATGCTCGACAAGGTCGAGGCGCCCGACGAACACACCGTCGTCTTCCGCCTCAAGGTCGCCGACGCCACCTTCCCCAGCAAACTCGCCTCCGGCGCCGGCTCCATCGTCGACCGCAAGCAGTACGACACGAACGGCCTCCGCAAGGACGGCGAAGCCGTCGGTTCGGGCCCCTACAAACTCGAATCCTTCGGCGAGGACCAGGCCGTGTTCTCCGTCAACGCGAACTACAAGGGAAACGCCCAGGTCAAGAACTCCGGCGTCACCCTCAAGTTCTTCCACGGCGACCAGGCGGGACTCAAGAAAGCCCTCCTCGACGGCAAGGTCGACATCGCCTACCGCGGGCTGACCGCCGCCGACATCACCGACGTCCAGCAGAGCGCCGACACCAAGGACGTCGTCGACGTCGTCGAAGGCTCCAGCGCCGAGGTCCAGCACCTCGTCTTCAACATGAAGGACCCCGTCGCCGGGAAACTCCCCGTCCGCCAGGCCATCGCCTACCTCATCGACCGCGACGCCCTCATCAAGGACGTCTACCAGGGCACCGCCGACCCCCTGTACTCGATCATCCCCGCGGGCATCACCGGCCACAACACCGCCTTCTTCGACCGCTACGGCGCCCGCCCCTCCGCCGAGAAGGCCGAAGCGGCCCTGCGCGCCGGCGGCATCACCGACAAGGTCGAGCTCACCCTCTGGTCCACGCCGTCACGCTACGGCCCCGCCACCGACCAGGAACTCAAGACCATCGCCGCCCAGCTCAACGCCAGCGGCCTCTTCGACGCGAAGGTCAAGTCCGTCGCCTTCGACCAGTACGAGAAGGACATCGCGGCCGGCAGGTACGGCGTCTACGTCAAGGGCTGGGTCCCCGACTACCCCGACGCCGACAACTTCACCGCCCCCTTCTTCGGCGCCGGCAACGTCCTGAACAACCACTACACCAACGAGACCATCACCGGCACCCTCATCCCCCGCACCGCCGCCCAGAGCAACCGCGCCGACACCGACAAGGACTACGCCGAGCTCCAGGACATCGTCGCCGACCAGCTCCCCGTCCTCCCCGTCTGGCAGGCCAAGCAGTACGCCGTCACCCGCGACGCCGTCTACGGCCTCGAATACTGCCTCGACGCGTCGACGGTCTTCCGCTTCTGGGAACTCAGCAAGGGCTGAGGTCTTCCGGCACTTCGGGTCCTTCGGATACGAAAACGGGGCGCCCCTTCTCGAAGAGGCGCCCCGCGCTGGTGAGTTGAGGCCGGGGGCGCTGGTCCCCGGCGTCGGTCTCCTACTGCGCTCCCGGGCGCACCAAGCCGCTCTCGTACGCGTACACCGCCGCCTGCACCCGGTCCCGCAGGCCCAGTTTCGTCAGGACGTGGCCCACGTGCGTCTTGACCGTCGTCTCGCTCACGAACAGGTCCGCCGCGATCTCCGCGTTCGACAGGCCCCGGGCGACCAGCTTCAGGACCTCGACCTCGCGGTCGGTCAGCGTGTGCAGGGTGTCGGGGACCGGGTCGTCGCCGGACGGCAGGTGCGTCGCGTACTTGTCCAGCAGACGGCGCGTGATGCTGGGCGCGAGCATCGCCTCGCCGCCCGCGACCACCCTGATCGCCTGCACCAGCTCGTTCGCGGGCGCGTCCTTCAGCAGGAAACCGCTGGCCCCCGCGCGCAGGGCCTCCACGACGTACTCGTCCAGGTCGANNCATCCGGATGTCCATCAGCACCACGTCGGGCTGCAACGCCCGCACCTGGTCCAGTGCCTGTAGACCGTCACCGGCCTCCCCCACGACCGCGATGTCCTGCTCCGCCTCCAGAATCATCCGGAAGCCGGTACGCAGCAGCGGCTGGTCGTCGACCAGTAGGACACGGATGGCCACGAAAGTCTCCTTCGATAGTCCGGGCCCATTCTGCCCTGCGGAGGGGAGAAGGGGGCGAGCGGCCCGGAGGGGGAGGG
>NZ_LIRL01000166.1 GCF_001419795.1 Streptomyces niveiscabiei | reverse complement strand
GAGGACAACATCGCTGGAGCCGGGTTCGCATGAGGCGTTGCCGTTCGGCTTCGGCGGCTGTGACGGGTGCTTGCCGGGGCGCCGGTCTGCTGGGCTGGGTGCGTATGTGATCGACGACTTCGTCCCAGGCACCGGTATCCGCCCGCTCGGCGACGCCGTGCGGGGAGTGGCTGGGCTTCTCGAACGGCCCCGGTTCGCCCGGAGCCGGACGGTCCGAGAGCAAAGGCCCTCACTGATGACGATGCCGGTCTCCCCCCGAGTCCGCCGCCCGTGCGGCCTGCCGGACCGCAGGCCTGACCGACCGCTCCCTCGTCCCGCTTCACCACCACGCCACTTCCGTGTACCTGCTCGCCGGCGAGGGCGTCGTGGTCCGTGTCAGTCCCTTCTCCCAGCGGCAGCGCCTGTCGACGGCTGTCGCGCTCACACGCTGGCTCGTCGCGAACGGATTTCCGGCGACGGACCCCATCGACGTGCCGCAGCCGGTGGCACACGAGTCCTACGTGGTCACGTTCTGGCGGCACTACCCGCAGCCCGCGAACAGGGTGCCTCCGACAGGGCAGTTGGGCTCCCTGCTGCACACCCTGCATTCTCTGCCGTCCCCGCCAGTCGCGCTGCCGGGGTACCAGCCGCTCGCCTCGTTCACGATCGCCGTGGAATCCAGCACCTACCTGTCACCGGACCAGGTCTCGTGGCTCATGGAGCGCGGGCAGGAACTTCTCCACGCCTACGGAGAACTCGACTTCCCCCTGGGACACGGGCACATCCACGGCGACGCCTACCCGGGCAACACGCTCTGGGACGGCCAGGCCGTCCGGCTCGGAGACTGGGACGAGGCGGCGGTCGGCCCGCGCGAGATCGACCTGGCCAACACCTTCCAAGGAGTGCGCTTCGGCCGCACTTCCGAGGATCTGGACGCCTTCAGCGCTCGGTACGGCTATGACATCCGGCGCTGGCCCAGTCTTCCGGTCCTGTGCGGCATCCGGGACCTGCACACGCTCGGTTCTTTCATCCGCCGCGCCGACCGAGGGGAGACAGTCGCTGCGGAACAACTGTCGTACCGCATCGAGACGCTCAGGAGCACGGATACGCAAGCGCGATGGGGCGCGGCGTGAGGTGTCCGTCGTTGTCCCGCTCCGTGGGGCTGCTATCGGGGCGGCAACAGGTCCGGCAGGTTCTGGCGAGCCCTCGTCGAGGATCGCCTGGTCGAGGAACGTGGGGCGGAGACCGCACGGATCGTGCTGGGCCGGATGCCGTTGCCGGGAAGCGGTGGAGGCATCAGGTGCCGACGGACCACGACGGCGAACAGGACGTAGGCGAGCACCGCCAGCACGACCGTGACGATCCACGCGTGCGAACCGGTAGGGTTGTAGACCCGCCCCGCGTTGCCCACGTCCACGGCGGGCGCCGTCTGTCCGGTCCGGAACGTGTCGCGGTCGCTGCCGTGCAGCGTGACGCCCGTGAGTTTCACGGTGCCGTCGTCGGACCGGAACGCTCCTGACCACTCGCAGGTGGTGTGCCCGGCGTGCCCGGAGCACGTGAGGTGGCGCGCGGTGAAGGTGCCCCGCGGCCCGTCGGCCGTGGCGGTTCTGGCGACGGTGCCGAGATGTGGCACCGAGAGCCAGAAGAGAAGGATGCCGGCCAGCAGGAGCAGCAGGGAGACGAACCCGGACGGCTTCCTCCCGCTGGTGGGCACGAGGTCAGTCCTTGGGCGCGCAGGTGCACCGCGCATCGGCGTTGTCCGGCCGGTTCGAGCGGGTGTGCAGGTACATCGCCACCACCATGGGGACGGTCACCAAGGTGTTGTAGAAGAGGTGCAGTTCGACGCGGGGCATGATCAGTTGGATGAGGCTGGTCGGAGCGGCCTTGCCCAGCAGGTGTGCGCCCACCAGCGCCTGGACCAGGAGCAGCAGGTGTTCCAGGTGGTGCCACACCTGGATGCCGAACGACACCTTCCACCAGGTGCCCGAGCGGCCGGTGAAGCCCGGCAGCAGGAGGAACAAGCCGATCACCATCACCAGGGCGTAGCCGTAGTGCATCCACTCCGAGGTGACGAGCCACGGGAACGGAACCCCGAGCACGCCGCGTGCCTCCGGGATCGGCCAGCCCAAGACGTAGATCTGGTACGCCTGGACCAGATGCTCCGCCCAGTGCGCGACGACGATGATCAGGAAGACACGCAGACCGAGTTGATGATGACGGCTGTTGAGGGAGTCGAGCCCGCCCCGCAGAGTGCGCGGTGACGCTCCCATGCTGATGGCCATGCCTGAACCTCCGCGGTCAGGGAACGGTGGCTCATTACATCAGGACCGTGAGCGGGAGGGCTTCTCCCCTCGTGCTCTCCTTGGCGGACCGGTCGGCGGACGCCCGCACCCCTGCGAACCGCTCGACGGCTGACCCGCGATGTCGGCCGTCCCAGCCCTCACCGAACGACCGCCGCTGCTCAGCGGCTTGATGGCGTGAGGCTCCACCGTCCTGTTCGCGCGGTCGGCCGACGGCCCGGCCACGACGGCGTTCGTTCTCCTGCTCCGGCGGGCAGTTGCCACCGGCAGGACGGTTCATTAGCTTCCTGGCTCACGAGGCCCCGGGCCGCGGCCACTCGGCCCTTGCCGGTCGCCTGTCTCCCCCCATTTTCTGGAGGAAGAGCTATGCCCCATGTCGCACTGAACAACGACCTTCCCGGAATCACCGGACTGATGATCCATCGTCCCGACACCGGCGGACCGCTGGGCGACCTCGCGGACGCTCTGCTGAGGGCGCCGTCCTCGCTCGAACCGGGAGAGCGTGAGCTGATCGCGGCGTACGTGTCGCACCTGAACGACACCGCGTTCTGTTCCTCCTCGCACGGGGCCTTCGCCGCCGCGCAACTGGCGGGAGGCCAGGAACTGGTCCGGGCTGTGCTGGCCGACCCCGGCACCGCACCGATCAGCGGCCGTCTGCGTGCGCTGCTGGGCGTGGCGTCCGAGGTTCAGGGTGCCGCGCGTCCGGTCTCCGACAAGGCGATCGAGGCGGCTCGGGCCGAGGGCGCGGACGACACGGACCTGCACGACACCGTTCTGATCGCCGCGGCGTTCTGCATGTACAACCGTTATGTCAGCGCTCTGGCCACTGAACTGCCCAAGGACGACGGGTACTACGAGCACGCCGCTCGGCGGATCGTGAACGACGGCTACCGGGCCGGCATCGTCCAGGACGGCTGATGTATGACCGACAAGTCCGCCGAACCGTTCCCGGACGCCGTCCATCACGTCACCTACCGCAGATGCCGGGAGAACATCACCCGACTCGTCACCTCACGCCCCTCGGCCGCGGATCTCCCGGTTCCGGCCTGTCCCGGTTGGAGCGTGCGCGATCTCGTCGGACACCTCGTCGTGGTCTGCCGGATGGCCGTCGACGAGGAGCCGGGTGACATCAGCGATCCGCTGCCCCCGCCTCCGGGGATACCGGTCGCCGAACTCGTCGTCACCTGGGCGGAGTTGGAGAAGGAGCTGCCACGGGTGCTGCCGCGCGCGGACTGGCTGCGCCGGCGCATTCTGCCCCTGGACGCGTTCTCGCACGAACTCGATCTCCGTGCCGCCCTCGGCGTACCTCCGCCGGACCGCCACCCCGCTCTCGCCGATGCGCTGGATCTCGCTGTCATGGGCTTCACCGTGGCGCTGCACGAGCGCAGCCTGCCGGCGTTGTGCGTCCGGACGCCCGACCGGGTGTGGACGGCCGGGGAGGGCGAATCGGCCGCCACGTTGAGCGGAGAGAGCAGGGACATCTTCCGCGCGCTGACCGGGCGGCGTACGGTCCGGCAGATCGGCGAGCTGTCCTGGAGCACCGAGCCGGCGCCGTGGCTGCCCGCGTTCACCTGGGGTCCGTTCACGCCGCCGGCGCACCGTGTCGAGGAGGCGGCGCCCGTGGGCGGGGCAGTGAGCCGTCACCTGCGCGACTGACGTCGTCGCCACCCGGGAGGCCGGGTGGCGACGGTCAGCGGCACATGGAGCTGCTCAGCCCGCGGTCTCCAGCCGGCGGCGGCGTTCGCCCGCGGGGCGGCCCGACGCCGCGCGGAAGACGATGGGGCGGGCGATGGCCTGGAAGTCCACGTCGGGGTCGAGACGGCGGACCGTCTGCTCCACCATCAGGAGCGCGAGCAGGGGGAACACGAACTCGGACGAGGCGTATATGCCGTTGCGCCGTTGGCTGGCGAACAGTTCGGTGGAGAAGGCGATCAGGTCGAAGTCGCGGGCGGTGGTGCCGCCGTAGCGGTCGACGAGGCGGGTCATGTCCGCGGTGAAGGCGACGGTGTCGCTGTGCCTGTCGACCTGTTCCGCGCTGGCCAGGACCGCTTCGGCGCACCGAGGGCCGTTGCGGAAGCCGAGGTTGAGGAAGAACAGGGCCAGGTTCTCCCGTACGACGTCGGGAACGCGGTAGACGAACCCGGCGTCGAGGACGACCACTGAGCCGGTGCGGGTCAGGCGCAGGTTGCCGGGGTGCAGGTCGCAGTGGACCAGCCCGGTGCAGAACAGCATCTCGAAGACGGCCCGGAGCGTCTGGTCGGCGAGCGCCCGGCGGCGCTCCGTGCTCAGTTCGGTCACCTCGACGTGGTCGCGCACCTCGGGCACGAAGTCCATGACGACACAGGACTCCCCGCACAGCGACGTGACGGGGGCGGGTACGGCGATGAACTCCAGGGTGGAGAGGTCGTCGTGGAGCAGAGCGAGGTTGCGGGCTTCGGCGTCGAGGTCGAGTTGGCGGAGCACGCTCGCCCCGACGGCGTGCGCCATGTCGGCGAGCGGGGCTCCGCGCAGCCCGGGCAGGCGTCCCGCGAGCGCGAAGACGCCGCTGAGGATGGTGACGTCGCGGCGGACTGTGTCGGTGAGGCCGGGCCGGCGGAGTTTGACGGCCACCTGGGTCCCGTCGCTCAGCCGAGCCGGGTAGACGCAGGCGATGCTGCCCGACCCCAGGGGTACGGGGTGGAAGTCCGTCAGCGACTCCGCCCGGTCGGGGCCGAGATGATCCGACAGCGCGCGGCGGACGTCCTGGGGGCGCATGGGTTCGACGTCGTCGTGGAGGCGCTTGAGCGCCGCACAGGCACGGGGCGGCAGGACGTCCTCGCGGGTGCTGGCGATCTGGGCGAACTTGATGAAGGCCGGCCCCAGCCGCTCCACGATCCGGGAGAGTTCCTCGGGCCAGTCCGCCGCGCCGGTCGGTCGTCCCCGCAGGCGCCGCCAGGAGTGCCGCGCCAGGTGGTGGGCGGTGCCCGCGAAGACGATCGACAGGATCCGACCGAGACGCAGCAGGGCTGAAGCGGTGGTCACGGCGGGCAGATCAGGACGGTCGGCTCGATCCATATGGCCACACATTCCTTAAGTAGATGATCTACGGGACCCAGTATCAGTCAAGGAAAGGCCGGATGCATCCTGCTTGACAGTTAGATATAGCTTAGTTTTTATATAGCTACCTCACGTGGAGGTGCACCACCTGACTGCGGAGGAAACATGACCCAATCCATCGAATCCCGGTTGCAGGAAGGGCTGGTGGCGCTCACACCGCCGCCGGCCGCCCGGTACAACGACCCGGCGGAGTACCTGGACTTCGCCCGACCGATCACCGAGAAGTTCCTGCCGTACGACACCCGTAGCGACAGCGAACTCCGCGAGGTCTCCGAAGGGCACGAGAGCCCCCTGGAGCGCGAGCGTGCGCTGTGGGAACTCGCCGACCGCAACCCGGAGACGAGCCTCGCGTTCATCTCCGGCACGATCGGCACGGAGAAGGACCGCCTGGTCCGCTCGGGCGCGCTGTGGCTGGCCCTGCGTTCGGCCGGCCCGAGTGCCCTGGGCGTCCTCGAGAAGTACGCGACGGACGACGACCCCGAGGTCGCCGACTGGGCGCGCGTGCTCATCGGCGACATCACCGGAGTGAAGCCGCAGCGGGTGTACAACGAGGCGGAGGTCGAGGAGACCGGGTACTTCGACCAGACGGTGCCGCTCATCATCGGCGGCCGGGTCGTCATCATGACCCCCGGCGTCGGCGCGGTCCGCGCGGTGCTCTCACCGCTGTGGTTCGACTCCATCCTCGGCCGCGTGCTCGCGAGCACCAACGTCTCGACGATCCGGACCGACCTCACCGTCGAGAAGGAGCTCAAGGGCCTGAACGAGGACGGCTCGTGCCACTACGAGATCTTCCCGTTCCGCGGCCTGAGCGTCGAGTACGACGGCAACAACCTGGAGCACAACTACCTCTCCGAGACGCTGCGGCCGTTCTATCCGAGCGGCTTCGTCGGCAAGGGCGAGATGGTCGAGGTGCCCGTGTCGCTCGGCCGTATCGCGCTCACCTCGCTCGCCCGCAAGGGCGAGGTCGCCATCCACGGCGACGGTCCGCGTGCGCAGCGCCTGCGCGACGCCGACATGCCGTTCGTGGAGAGCGTGCGCGGCCGGTACTACGGCTGGGCTGCGGTCAACCTGGACCGCACCTTCGACCGTGGCACCGTCGGCGCCGGCGACGTGCAGCTGTCGAACCCGACGGACCCGATCGCGGGCCCGATGACCAACGCGAAGCTGTACGGCACGTTCCGCGGCAA
This sequence comes from Streptomyces niveiscabiei, assembly GCF_001419795.1. GTDB lineage: Bacteria > Actinomycetota > Actinomycetes > Streptomycetales > Streptomycetaceae > Streptomyces > Streptomyces niveiscabiei. The sequence continues at coordinate 2,815 of NZ_LIRL01000166.1, read as the reverse complement.
GACGGGCGATCACACCGGCGCGGGCCGCTACACGCTCAACTCGATCAAGTGCCACGGCCGTCCCGACGGCAAGATCGACGTGGTCCAGGGCGGTGCCGAGCTGGCCGCCGAGTGACCTGTGTCGTGATCTGACGGTGCGCCCCTGCGCGAGTGGGGGCGCACCGTTGCGTCGGCGCGACCGGTCCGGTGCGGGCGTCGAACGACGGAGCGGGCGGCTGCCGGGCGGCTCAGCCCAGGCCGAGCATCAGGGAGCAGCGGAGCACGGCCTCCGGGTCCCCCTTGATCCGGACGTCCCCGGTGGCGATGGCCTGGAACGGGGAGAGCATCCGCGCCCCCACCCGGACGAACGTACCGGCGTCGCACTCGATGGTCAGCGCGGGCTCCGCCACCGTGCCGCGTTCGAAGGACACCCGGCCGTCACGCACCAGGATCTGGAAGATCTGCTCACTGACCCTGAACTCGTAGACCTCGTCCACCTCGGGGACGGCGTCGTCGACGATCATCGCCTGCACGGCGAGGAAGCCCCACTCCGCGCGGGTCGCCCCGTCGGCGTCGGACTCGTCGAGGTGCTTCAGGCCCCAGCGCGCGAGCGTGAGAACGGGCTCCCGCAGCTCCTGTCCGGACTCGGTCAGCCGGTAGAGCCGGGCGCGCCCGTCGTCGGCGATGGACGTCTGCTCCACCAAGCCGTGGTCGCCGAGCATCCGCAGCCGTTCGGTGAGCAGGTTGGGGCCGATGCCGGGGAGGTTCTCCAACAGGCTCTTGAAGCGTGCGGGGCCGATCAGCAGCTCCCGCACGATGAGGAGGGTCCACCGCTCACCGATGACGTCCAGCCCGGCGGCCAAACCGCAGAACTGTCCATACTCACGCTTCACTGAGCCTCCATTACTCCCGTTGTCGATAGTAACATTCGCGCCCTTTGCAAGGGAGTGCGAGGGGGGCCGGTGAACGCACCGCCCCAATCATGCGCGGAGCCAGAGCACATGCGACGCCGCACGGGTCATGGAGGGCCCGTGTGATCCTTGCCACTCACTTCGGATTCGTATAGCCTCCTGCCGGACAGCTCGATTCGCAGGCCCTTCTCCCAGGGCTCAGATCCCGCTGGATGGTGGATTCCGTGTATCTCATCTGGTTCCTGCACAGGGTGCCCAGGTCACGCGAAGAGGACTTCCGCGCTGTCGTCCATGACGCCGTCGAGGTGTTCCGTCGCCACGGCGCCATCGGGGGCACCCTCATGGAAGTGAGCGACCCGGCGGCGAAATACGGCTGCTCGGACATCGCATCCGGGGTCGACGTGACGCCGGACGAGGTGATCTACGCCGAACTCGCCTACTTCCACGACCGGGCGCACTACGACGAGGTCATGCCGAAGGTCGACGCCGACCCCGAGTTGGCGGAGCTCTACGACAAGCTCGTGGAAACAGTCGACATCTCGCGCATCCTGCGCAGCGAGATGAGCACCGTATTCGAGCTGACGAACACCGACGAGTACGCCAAGTACCAGCACCAGGAGACGGCGTGACGACTGAACACCAGGACGAGGCCGGTCCGGCGAAAGCCGACCCCCCATGGAACTTACGGGCCGTGACCTGGCTGTCCGGAACCCAGTTCTTCATGTTCGGCATCGCCATCGGAGTGATGACGGTCGCCTGGGCGGAGGTCATCCGCTCCCTCGACCTGAGTGACGGCTTCTTCGGTACCGCGCACCTGCTGCTGCCGGTCGTCGGACTGCTGACGCTGCTCGCCGCGAAGCGGATCTACCACTATCTGGACCACCGCTGGATCGGGATCTACGGCCAACTCGCGCTCATCGGGCTCCTCGTCATGCTGGCCGTGAGCGACCACTTCGTCGGTCTGCTGATCGCCTTCATCCTCGCCGGTCTCGGGTCCGCGCTGGTCGATACCGCCACCAACAGCGTGTTCATGGAGATCCAGGCCCGCAGCGGTCGCGAAGTGATGAACATGATGTACGCGATCAACAGCGGAGGCACGGTCATCAGCGCCCTCGGCGCGGGCGCGCTGATCAGTCTCGGCATGGACTACCGCTGGGTCGCCGTGCTGTTCGCCGTCATCATGGCGCCGGTGCTGCTCGCCTCCTTCGCGATCATGTACCCGCCGGTCAACCAGGACGAGCCCGACGAGGCCGTGAGCGGCATCGAGACGGAAGGCGACGTCGGCCTTCTCAAACTGATGCGCAACCCGCTCTTCCGCGTGGTCTTCGTGATGACCGTGCTCGGCATCGCGGTCGAGAGCATCGTGCAGGTCTGGTCGGTCATCTACGTCGACCAGCTCCTCGACGCACCCATCGTCTACGGCGGCGCGGCCTTCGCCCTCTTCAGCCTCACGATGATGATCGGCCGGATGATCAACGCCTGGCTGGTGGCCGCCCTCGGCATCCGCAGGTCGTTCCTGATCTCAGCGGCCGGAACCGCCCTGTCCGGGGCGCTGTTGATGGCCGCCTTCGATCTGTGGCTGTCCGTCTTAGCCTTCCTGCTCATGGGGATCGCCATCGCCGGCGTGCAGCCCACCTGCCTCAGCGCCGCGGCCCGGGTGGCGCCCAGCCGCGTCAACATCGTCGCGGCGGCCATGATGGTGCCCGCGTACGCCTCGTTCATCGCGACGCCGACCGCCTACGGCTGGGTCGCCGACGCCACGTCCCTGAACACCGCCATGGTGCTCGTCGTGGCTTCGGGCGTCGGGGTCGGCGTGCTCGCCCTGGGCCGTCCGATCGCGGAGGCCGACCGGGCGGCGGCATCGGCCGACTCCGGGGACTCCACGCTCACCGCCCAGACCTGACCGGCCCGCCCGGTCCTCCCCC
>NZ_LIRL01000165.1 GCF_001419795.1 Streptomyces niveiscabiei | reverse complement strand
CGCGGGCGAACTCCACGTCTCCGGCGAAGGGCTGGCGCGCGGCTACCTGAACCGCCCCGACCTGACCGCCGCCCGGTTCGTCGCCGACCCGTTCGGCACCGGGGAACGGCTCTACCGCACCGGTGACGTCGTACGGCGGCGCGCCGACGGGCAGCTGGAGTTCGTCGGCCGGGGCGACGACCAGGTCAAGATCCGGGGACTGCGCATCGAACTCGGGGAGATCGAGGCCGTGCTGCGCGGCCACGACAGCGTCGAGCGGGCCGCCGTCGTCGTACGGGAGGACCGGCCCGGCATCAAACAGATCGTCGCCTACCTCGTGCCCCGCACGGAACCCGCGCCGGGCGCGGTGCTGCGGGAGTTCGCGCGGGCCTCGCTGCCCGACTACATGGTGCCCTCCGCGTTCCTCACGCTGCCGGAACTGCCGGTGACCAGCAGCGGGAAGACCGACCGGCGGGCGCTGCCCGCGCCGCCCGTCGACGAGGACGCGCACCGGGCGCCCAGGACCGCGACGGAGCAGGTGCTGTGCGGGATCTGGGCCGACGTCTTGGGCCTGCCCAGGGTCGGGGTCGACGACAACTTCTTCACCCTGGGCGGGGATTCGATCCTCAGCATCCAGGTCGTCTCACGGGCCCGCCGGGCGGGGCTCGAACTCACCTCGCGGGACGTGTTCCTGCGCCAGACCGTGGCCGCGCTCGCCGCCGTCGCAGGCGAGTCGGACGGCGCGGCGAGCACCGTACTGGCCGAACAGGGCACCGTGTCCGGGCCGGTCGCCGCCACCCCGATCCGGGACTGGTTCTTCACCACCCACCCCGTCGCACCCGCTCACTTCAACATGGCGATGGAGTGCGAACTCGCCCCCGGCACCCGCCCGCAGGCGCTGCGGGCGGCCGTCGGCGAGGTCGTCGCCCGGCACGACGCGCTGCGCAGCGTGTTCACCCGGACCGGGGACGGCTGGGTGGCGCGCATCCTGCCGGAGCTGGACCTCGACGAGGTGTTCACCGTCCACCCACTGGCCGGGACGGACTGGCGCGAGCTGAGTGCCCGCACCCAGGCCGGGCTGGACCTCGAACACGGGCCGCTCATCCGGGTGCTGGCCGGCACCGACGGCCGGCAGGACGTCGTACGGCTGCTGATCATCACGCACCACCTGGTGATGGACGGCGTCTCCTGGCGGATCCTGCTGGACGACCTCGCCACCGTGCACGCACAGGCGCGCGCCGACCTCGGCCCCAAGACGACGTCCGTCCAGCAGTGGGCGCGCCGCCTGCGACTGCACACCGAGACGGGCGGATTCGCGCCGCAGGAGGCGTACTGGCGGGAGGCCACCGCCGGGGCGCCCACCGAACTGCCGCTCGACATGCCGGACGGCGACAACACGGTCGGCTCCGAGGAGACCGTGACCGTCACCCTCGACGCCGACCGCACCGAGGCCCTGCTGCACCGGGTGCCCGACGTCTACCGCACCCAGGTCAACGACGTCCTGCTCACCGCCCTCGCGCGCACCCTGCGGGAGTGGACCGGGCGGGAGCGGACCGCCGTGAACCTGGAGGGCCACGGCCGCGAGGAACTCTTCGCCGACGTCGACCTGACGCGCACGATCGGCTGGTTCACCACCATCCACCCCGTCGCCCTGCGGCTCCCGGCGGGCGACGCGTGGGCGGCGGCCGTCAAGTCCGTCAAGGAGCAGCTGAGGGCCGTACCCGACCGGGGCATCGGCTTCGGCGCCCTGAACCTCCCCGACGTACCGCACCCCCGCATCAGCTTCAACTACCTGGGCCGCTTCGCCGCCGACCACGCCTGGTACCGGGGCCTGCGCCTCAACCCCGGCGGCGAACACAGCCCCGCCGAAACGCGCCCGCACGTCCTCGACGTCGTCGGCGCGCTCCACGACGGCGGGCTCACCTTCACCTGGTCCTACTCACGCGGCCTGCACCACCGCGACACCGTCCGGCGCCTCGCGGACGCGCTGCTCGCGCACCTGACCGGGTTCCTCGACCACTGCGCCCTGCCCGGCACCGGTGGCCGCACCCCCTGCGACCACCCCCTCGTCGACCTCGACCAGCGGGAGACCGACCTCCTCGCCGGTGACGGCACCACCGTCGACGACATCCTCCCGCTCACCCCGCTCCAGGCCGGCATGGTCTTCCACGCCCTCGCCGACCCCCGATCGGCCGCCTACCGCGAGCAGTTCACGTTCGCCGTGGACGGCGTCACCGACCCCGAAGCCCTCGCCCACGCCTGGCGGACCGTCGTCGCCCGCACCGACAGCCTCCGGGCCGCCGTCGCCTGGCAGGGCGTCCGCGAACCCGTCCAAGTCGTCCACCGGGCACCTGACCTGCCCGTGCGCCTGCTGGACTGGCGCGAGCTGGACGACCGCGACGAAGCCCTCGACGACCTGCTCGCGGCGGACCTCGCGCAGGGCATCGACCTGGAGAAACCGCCCCTGATGCGGCTGACCCTCGTCCGCCTCACCGACCGCCGCGTCCACGTCGTGTGGACCTTCCACCACCTCCTCCTCGACGGCTGGAGCACGGCCGCCCTGCTCTCCGACGTCCTCGCCGAGTACGCGGGCACCACCGACGGCGTCCCGGCGCGCGGCTCCTTCCGCACCTACCTCGCATGGCTGGCCGAACGCGAGCACGGCGCGGCGGCCGACTTCTGGCGCGAGCGCATGGCCGGGTTCACCGAACCGCTGCGCCTGCCCTACGACCGGACCGCCGATCCGGCGGGCGGCGCCCGGCCGCCGGGGCACGTCACCCGGACCGCCTCCGGTGAACTCACCCGCCGCATCGAGGAGTTCGCCCGCACCCACCGGATCACCGTCAACGTGGTGATGCGCGGCGCGTGGGCGCTGCTGCTGTCGCACCACTGCGGCGTCCGCGACGTCGTCTTCGGCTCCACCGTCTCCGGCCGCCCCGACGACCTGCCCGGCGCCGAGGACATCCTCGGCCTGTTCATCAACAGCCTGCCCGTCCGCGTCGACGTGGACCCGCGCCGCCCCGTCGCGGGCTGGCTGCGCGACCTCCAGGACCGGCAGGCCGAGGCCCGCCCGCACGAGCACCTCGCCCTCACCGACATCGACACCGAACTCCCCCCGGGCGCCGCCCTGTTCGACAGCCTCCTGATCTTCGAGAACTACCCCGTCGACGACACCGGCACCCGCCACGGCCTCACCCTCGACGACATCCGGGTCACCGAGGCGACCACCTACCCCCTCACACTCACCGCCTACGCCGACGGCCGGGTCCGCTTCGACCTCGCCTACGACCCCGGCCTGTTCGACCCCCGCACGGCCGACGGCATCGCCGCCCATCTCGAACACCTCCTCGCCACCCTCACCGCCCACCCGGACACCCCCCTCGGCATGTTGCCGCTGGTCCCCGAGGAAGAACTGCGACGACTGGAGGCGGCGGCGGTGGGGGAGGGCACAACAGCCCCCGCCCGCACGGTCGTCGGCCTCTTCCTCGACCAGGTCGCCCGCGCCCCGGGCTCGGTGGCCGTCGTCCACGGCGACCGGGCCGTCACCTACGGCGAACTGGGCGAGCGCGTCGACCGGCTCGCGGGCGCCCTCGTGGAAGCCGGGGTCGGCGTCGAGTCCAAGGCCGGGGTCTGCCTGTCCCGGTCCGTGGACGTCGTCGTCGCGGTCCTCGCCGTCCTGCGGGCGGGCGGCGCCTATGTGCCCCTCGACCCCGAATACCCCCCGCAGCGGCTGGAGTTCATGGTCGCCGACTCGGGCGTCGAGGTCGTCGTCACCGACGGGACCACACAGCCGGACGGCGTACGGCTCCTGCGCGCGGACGCCGCGCCCACGGGCGACGTGACGTTCCCGGAACCGCCGCTGGAGTCGGCCGCCTACACCATCTACACCTCCGGCTCGACCGGCCGCCCCAAGGGCGTCGTCATCTCGCACGCCGCGCTCGCCTCGCTCCTCGACTGGGCGCTCACCCTCGGCGAGGGCATGTTCAGCCGCGTCTTCTTCTCCACCTCCCTCAACTTCGACGTGTCGGTCTTCGAGTTCTTCGCCACCCTCGTCGCGGGCGGCACCCTCGACATCGCCCGGGACGTCCTGGAACTGGCCGAACGCGAGGAGGGCTGGTCGGGGAGCCTGATCTCGGCCGTGCCGTCCGCGCTGACGGCCGTCGTCGCCGAGGACGGGCTCGACGTCACCGCCGGACACGTCCTGATGTGCGGCGAGGCGTTCCCCACCGGCCTCGCCGAACGCATCGCGGAGGTCCTGCCGGGCGCCCGCGTCGCCAACATCTACGGCCCCACCGAGGCCACCGTCTACGCCACCGGCTGGTTCGCCGACCAGGAGGAACCCCCGGCCGGGGCGATCGTCCCCATCGGCCGCCCCCTCGCGGGCCGCACCGTACGCGTCCTCGACACCAGGCTGCGCCCCGTCCCGGCCGGCGTCTGGGCCGAGCTGTACCTCGGCGGCCCCGCGGTCGCCCGCGGCTACCACGGCCGGGCCGGCCTGACCTCCGAACGGTTCGTCGCCGACCCCTTCACCCCCGGCCGGCGCCTCTACCGCTCCGGCGACGTCGTCCGCTGGCGCCCCGACGGCGTCCTGGAGTACGCCGGACGAGGCGACGACCAGGTCAAGGTA
>NZ_LIRL01000164.1 GCF_001419795.1 Streptomyces niveiscabiei | reverse complement strand
GCCCCCGGCAGGAACACCAGCAGCCCGAGCAGCAGCACGGCCGACCCGGACAGCTCCCCCAACGCCTCCACCGACACCGTCACCCCGACAACGGTCAGCGCCAGCTGAACGTTCCCGGGCGGCTCGATCGCCTCAATGGCCTCGACAGGTCTCGCACGACGGCTACCGGACATCCCAACTCCCGGGCAGGTGATGATCTGGTCATACCGTATGCAGTCACACCGCCCTGCGAAGAATCGCCCCGCCGCTGTACACCGCCCGAAGCCGGCCGCCGCCGCCCCGACAGGGATCGGGTGCGGCGGCGGCCGGGCGTCGGCCCCGGGACCGTACCGGGGCCGACGGATCAGGGGTGGGTGGTGAGGTAGCCGCCCATGGAGGTGAAGTAGTCGGTGGCCGCCAGTTCGCGGCCGTCCTCCGTGCGGACCCGGGTGATGGCGAGTCCGTGGTTGCGGCCGGTGCGGGCGTCCGCCCCGGCGACGACGACCACGCCGTCGCCCTCGCGGTAGAAGATGCGGCCCGGGGTGCCGCCGTAGCGGGACGCCGAGACGAAGGACGCGAGGACTTCGAGGCGCTTGCCCTTGTGGTACGTGAACGCGCTCGGGTACGGGGCGGACTGAGCGCGGACCAGGCGTTCGAGGACCTCGGCCGGCCAGTCCCAGTCGATGCGGATGTCCTCCTCGGCGCGCTTGTGGAAGAAGGTCGCCTCGGAGCGGTCCTGCTTCGTGAACTCCGTTTTCCCAGAGGCGATGTCGGCGAGCGCGGCGACCGTGACGGGGGCGATGAGGTCGACCGTCTTGTGGAAGAGGTCGGTGGTGGTGTCGGTGGGGCCGACGGGCACCGACTCCTGGCGGACGATGTCGCCTGCGTCCAACTCGTCGTTCATCAGGTGCGCGGTGACCCCGACCTCGGGCTCCCCGTTGATGAGCGCCCAGATCAGCGGCGAGAACCCGGCGTACTTCGGCAGCAGCGAGTCGTGGATGTTGAGCGTGCCGTGCCGGGGCAGTCCGAAGACGCGCGGCGGGATCCACGTACGCCAGTTGTTGGCGACGATGATGTCCGGGTCGGCGTCCTTGAGGCGCTGGAAGAGCTCCTCGTCGTCGGGCCGGTTGCGGATGACGACCGGTACGCCGTGCTCCTCGGCGAGGTCGGCGACCGAGTCGCTCCAGATCTTCTCGTAGGCGTGGTCGCTCCTGGGGTGCGTGACGACCAGCACGACGTCGTGCTCGGAGTCCAGAAGGGCTTGGAGGGTGCGGTGCCCCCAGGTCTGGTAACCGAACATGACGACCCGCATGGGGTTCCTCCTCGAAGCAGGGCTGACCGGATCAAGCGACGTGCGGATCAAGTAAAGCAAGGCTTACCTTAGCTTTCAACGGGCAGTCCTCTCGCCGCTGTTCCTATCGACAGCTCCACCGGATTAGCTTAGGCTCACCTAAGTTGCCGGTGTGCCGCTGTTCGGCATGCCCGTCATCCCGCACTTTCCCCCACGCCGACACATGGCGACTGCCCCGCACGATGGGAGAGACATGTCACAGGTGCTTCCTGCTGACTCACCACTGGTCCACGACCTCATTGGGATCGGCTTCGGCCCCTCCAATGTGGCCATGGCGATCGCACTGGAGGAGCACAACGCCCGAGTCGGCGGCGAGAAGGCGGTGAGCGCCCACTTCTTCGAGCAGCAGCCCCGCTTCGGCTGGCACCGGGGCATGCTCATCGACGACGCGACGATGCAGGTGTCCTTCCTGAAGGACCTGGTGACGCTCCGGAACCCGGCCAGCGAGTACAGCTTCCTGTGCTACTTGCAGAGCAAGGGCCGGATGATCGACTTCATCAACCACAAGAGCCTGTTCCCGCTGCGCGTCGAGTTCCACGACTACTTCGAGTGGGCCGCGGCGAAGGTCGACCACCTGGTCTCGTACGGCCATGAAGTCGTCGGCGTGGAACCGGTGTTGCGCGACGGCGAGATCGACTGCCTGGACGTCACGGTCCGGTCCGCCGAGGGCCTCGCCGTCCACCGCGCCCGCAACCTGGTCATCGGCACCGGCCTGCGCCCTCTCATGCCCGAGGGCGTGGAGCGCGGCGAGCGCGTCTGGCACAACTCCGAACTCCTCGCGAAGGTCGACGAGTTGGAGGGCACCGACCCGGCCCGGTTCGTCGTCGTCGGCGCCGGCCAGTCCGCCGCCGAGAACGTCGCCTACCTGCACCGCAGATTCCCGGACGCCGAGGTGTGCGCGGTCTTCTCGCGCTACGGCTACAGCCCCGCCGACGACAGCGCGTTCGCCAACCGCATCTTCGACCCGCAGGCAGTCGACGAGTACTTCGAGGCGCCCGAGGCCGTCAAGAAGCGTCTGATGGACTACCACGGCAACACCAACTACTCCGTGGTGGACATCGACCTGATCGACGACCTGTACCGCCAGTCGTACCAGGAGAAGGTCCTCGGCACCGAGCGCCTGAAGTTCATCAACGTCTCCCGCCTCACCGGCGTCACCGAGACCGAGGACAAGGCCACGGCCGCCGTGACCTCCCTGGTCACCGGCGAGGAGACGTATCTGGACGCGGACGTCGTCGTGTTCGCCACCGGCTACAGCCCCGCCGACCCGCTCGGCCTCCTCGGCGAGGTCGGCGGCCACTGCCTGCGCGACGACGAGGGCCGCGTGCGCGTCGAGCGCGACTACCGCATCGCCACCGGGCCCGGCGTCCACGCCGGGATCTACCTCCAGGGCGGCACCGAGCACACCCACGGCATCACCTCCTCCCTGCTCTCCAACACGGCGATCAGGGTCGGCGAGATCCTCGACTCGCTCCTCGACCGGGGCCTCAAGTCCGCCTCGGACGCGGCCCGTTCGGTCGCCGACGGCACCACCCGCTGAGCCGCCGGCCCCGCGCCGCCGGGCGCGGGGCCCGACCGGCCGCGATCACCCACGGACCGAAGAGATAACGTACGACGACATGGGCACGACTACTGTTGCGCGCCCCGTGACCGGGGGGTCGAAGCACACCCGCCGACGACGGGTCGCGGGTCTGGGCACCCTCCTGGCGCTCCTGGTGATCGCCTCGGCACTCTCCCTCGCCGTCGGGGCGCGGGCGCTGAGCCTGAGCGAGGTGTGGCACGGCCTCCTCGGCGCGCCGGCCGACGACCAGCGGCTCACCGAGATCCGCCTCATCGTCCGCACGGTACGGGTGCCGCGCACGGTCCTCGCGGTCGTCGCCGGGATCGCGCTCGGCGTCGGCGGCTCCCTCATCCAGGGCTACACCCGCAACCCCATAGCCGACACAGGGCTGTTGGGCGTCAACGCGGGCGCGTCCTTCGCGGTCGTCACCGCGATCGCCGTGTTCGGGTTCACCAGCCCCTTCGCGTACGTGTGGTTCGCGTTCCTCGGCGCCGGGCTCGCCGGAGTCGTCGTGTTCGGGCTCGCCAGCATCGGCCGGGGCGCCGGCAACCCGCTCACCCTCGCCCTCGCCGGGCAGGGCATCACCGTCTTCCTCGCCGCCATGACCACCGCGATCTCCCTGGGCAACCAGACCGCGCTGAACGCGCTGCGGTTCTGGAACGCCGGATCGGTCGCCGGGGTCGGCTTCGACGTCATCTGGCCGATCACCGGCTTCGTCGCCGTCGGCCTGCTGATGGCGGTCGCCACCCTGCCCGCGATGAACCTCCTCAACCTGGGCGACGACGTGGCGCGCGGACTCGGCGTCGATGTCACCCGCAGCCGGATCATCGGCATCACCGCCATCACGCTCCTCGCGGGCGCCGCCACCGCCGCCTGCGGGCCCATCGCGTTCCTCGGCCTGATGGTCGCCCACATCGCCCGCTCCCTCACCGGACCCGACTACCGCTGGCTCGTCCCGTACGCCGGACTGCTCGGCGCGGTCGTCCTGCTGGTCTGCGACATCGTGGGCCGACTCGTCGTCAGGCCGGGCGAGTTGGAGGCCGGAGTCGTCGTATCGCTGCTGGGGGCGCCGTTCTTCGCCGTCCTCGTCTACCGAGGAAAGTTCAAGAGCGCATGAACGGCACCGAGTTGAAGCCCCCGCTGGCGCCCGGCATCCGGCTGGGCAAGGTCTCGTTCGTGTGGCGGCCCTGGGTCGCCCTGGTCACCCTCGTGCTCGCGGCGGCGGCGTTCCTGCTGTTCTGCCTCTCCATCGGCACCGGCGACTTCCCGATCAGCCTCTCCCGGGTGATCTCCACGATCTTCGGCGGCGGCGAACAGGTCGACCGGTTCGTCATCATGGACCTGCGCATGCCGCGCGCGCTGGCCGGGCTCGTCGTCGGCATCGCGCTCGGCGTCTCCGGCGCGATCACCCAGTCCATCGCCCGCAACCCGCTGGCCAGCCCCGACATCCTCGGCATCACCAGCGGCGCCAGCGCGGTCGCCGTGTTCCTGGTCACGGTCTCCGGGGGAGCGGCCACCGCGATCGCCGACACCCTCGGCCTCTCCGCCGCCGCGCTCCTCGGCGGCCTCGGCACCGGGCTGCTCGTCTACTTCCTCGCCTGGCGGCGCGGCATCGACGGCTTCCGGCTCATCCTGATCGGCATCTCCGTCAGCGCCGTCATGCAGGCCATCACGACCTGGCTGCTCGTCGGGGCCGACATCAGGGACGTCGCCCGCGCCCAGGCGTGGCTGGTCGGCTCGCTGGACAACCGGTCCTGGAACGAGGTGTGGATCGCCCTGTGGTGCACGCTCGCCCTGCTCGCCGTCGTGACCTGCGTCGCCTTCCAGTTCAAGCCCCTGCACTTCGGCGACGACGTGGCCGCCGGACTCGGCGTCCGCTACTCCGCCGTACGGTCCGTGCTGCTGCTGTGCGCGGTCCTGCTGGCCGGGGTCGCGGTGAGCGCGGCGGGCCCCGTGCCGTTCGTCGCGCTGGTCGCGCCGCAGGTGGCGATGCGTCTGGCGCGCTCCGCGACACCCCCGTTGGCCGCCTCCGGGCTCTTCGGCGCCGTCCTGCTGCTCGGCTCCGACCTCGTCGTGCGGGCCGTGCTGCCGGCCTCGCTGCCGGTCGGCGTGGTCACCGCCGCGATCGGCGGGCCGTTCCTCGTCCACCTGCTGGTGCGGGCGAACCTGAAGCGGTGACCGGCCCCCCGGGAAGCCGGCCCCCCCGGCAAACCGGCCCCGGAGCGGCCGGGTTCCCAGGAGTACCTGGTACAAAGGTTAGGCACACCTAAACAGGCAAGGGGGCCCTGTGGTCGCTCAGCACATCACCGAGATCGAGTCCCCGGCCGTCGCGGCGACGCGGCTGGCCGCGCGAGGCGTCACGGTCGGGTACGGCAGCCGGACCGTCATCGACGACCTCGACGTGGCCGTGCCGCCGGGTGTCATCACCACGATCATCGGGCCCAACGGCTGCGGGAAATCAACCCTGTTGAGGACGCTGTCGCGGCTGCTGAAGCCCACGAAGGGCTCGGTCGTGCTCGACGGCGACGACATCGCGCGCCTCAAGACCCGGGACGTCGCCAAGAAGTTGGGGCTGCTCCCCCAAGCGCCGGTCGCGCCCGAGGGGTTGACCGTGTCCGACCTGGTCGCACGCGGCAGGCACCCGCACCAGAGCTGGCTGCGGCAGTGGTCCTCGGACGACGCCGAGGTCGTCGAGAAGGCCCTCGACATGACCGGCGTACTCGACCTCGCGGACCGGCCGGTGGACTCCCTGTCGGGCGGTCAGCGCCAGCGCGTATGGATCTCCATGACGCTGGCTCAGGGCACCGACCTGCTGCTGCTCGACGAGCCGACCACCTATCTCGACCTCGCGCACGCCGTCGACGTCCTCGACCTCGTGGACGACCTGCACGAGTCGGGGCGGACCGTCGTCATGGTGCTGCACGACCTCAACCTGGCGATCCGCTACAGCGACAACCTCGTGGTCATGCGGGACGGCGCGATCCTCGCGCAGGGGCACCCCCGGGACGTCGTCACCGCCGAACTCCTCGACGCCGCCTTCGGGTTGAAGGCGCTAGTCATCGACGACCCGGTGGGGGACCGGCCGATGATCGTGCCGATCGGGCGTACGCATGCCCGGCTCGGCGAATGATCCGGACGATTACGCTAGTTAGGCTAGGCTAACCTCAGTTTTCTGGGTAGGGTTTGCCTGCCCTTTGAACGAGGCGCGCGCTCGTCCACCGGGCGCCGGACCAGCTGGACAACGTGAAGGCAAGGGATTGCGGGATGCTGCTCCACAGAACGACGCTCAAGAACCCCCGGCGCCGGCTGGCGGCCACCCTGGCCGCCGCGACGCTCGGCGTCGGCCTGCTCGCGGGGTGCGGCTCCAGCGACTCCGGCGACTCCGGTGACAACGCCGCCGCTTCCACGTCCCCCAGCGCCTCCGGCGCCTTCCCCGTCACCGTCGACCACTTCTTCGGTTCGACGACGGTCAAGAAGGCCCCCGAACGCGTCGTCACCGTCGGCTACACCGACGACCAGACCGTCCTCGCGCTCGGCACCAAGCCCGTCGGCATGGTCGACCAGTACCCGAACCCGGCCGGCAAGTCCCCCGACATCAACACGCAGTGGCCGTGGGTCAAGGACAAGTGGGGTGACGCGAAGCCCGAGGTCATCATGAACAACGGTGACTCCGGCCCCAACTTCGAGAAGATCGCCGCCCTGCGGCCCGACCTGATCATCGCGGTGTACTCCGAGATCGACAAGGCCGCCTACGACAAGCTCTCGCAGATAGCGCCCACCGTCGGCCGCACGAAGGCGGAGAAGGAACCCTTCAGCGCCCCCTGGCAGGACAACGCGCTCCAGATCTCCAAGGCCCTCGGCAAGGAGAAGGAGGGCGAGCAGCTGATCCAGGGCGTCCAGGGGCAGCTGGCCGCCGCGAAGAAGGCGCACCCCGAGTTCGCGCAGCAGACCGCCGTCGCGTTCTCCTGGTACAAGAACTCCATCGCCGCCTTCACCTCCACCGACGTCCGCGGCCAGCTCCTGACCGGCATGGGCTTCAAGTACCAGACCGGCATCGACAAGGTCGCCGGCGGCAGCTTCTCCACCCAGCTCTCCCCGGAGCGCGTCGACCTCGTCGACGTGGACCGCGTCGTCGTCATCAACGACAAGGCCGACACCGACGCGCTGAAGAAGTTCAAGCTCTACACCAACCTCGGCGCCGTCAAGAACAACAAGGTCACCTACCTCCTCGACAGCGAGGGCCCGGCCGTCGGCGCCGCCATGTCGCAGGCCACGCTCGCCTCGATGCCGTACGCGATCGACGAACTCGTCAAGGCGGTCACCCAGTAATGTCCGACGCCGGCGTGAGCACCGCCACGCGCCCCGCCCCGGCGGCGCTGCGCACGGCGACCGGCCGCGAGGCCGCGCGATGGGTCGCGGAGCACTGCCGCGAGGTGCCCGGACTGGCCGCGGCCACCGTGCTCACCACGGTGGCCGGGGCCGCCCTCCAGGTCCTCCCCGTCCTCCTCCTCGGCCGCGTGGTCGACGGGGTCGTGGGCGGCGAGGACCGGTCGGTCCTGTTCACCATCGGCGTCACCATGGTGGTCGCCGCGCTGCTCGGCGCGGTGGCCACGGCCGTCTCCACCTATCTCATCGGGCGGCTCGGCGCCGACCTGCTCGCCCGGCTGCGCGAAGGCGCCGTCCGCGCCGTGCTCGGCATGCCGAGCTCCCGCGTCGAGCAGGTCGGGCGCGGGGACGTGCTCTCCCGGGTCGGCGACGACGTCGCCGTGATCTCCCGGGGGATCCGGACCGCGATTCCAACGGTCTTCTCCGCCGGGGTACTTGTCGCCATCGCCACCACCGGCATGTTCGGGCTCGACTGGCGGCTCGGGCTCGCGGGGGCCGGGGCGCTGCCCGCGTACGCGTTCGCGCTGCGCTGGTACCTGCCGCGCTCCGCCCCGCTCTACCGCAAGCAACGCGCTGCGCAGGCAGACCGGGCCCAGGCCCTCATCAGCGGGCTTGACGGGATCGACACCGTTCGTGCTTACCGGCTTGAGGACACCTTCCGCGAGAAGGTCGACACCGAGTCGTGGCGGGTACGCAACTACGGCATCGAGGTCTTCCGGTTCTTCGGGCGGTTCGTCGGACGGGAGAACCGGGCCGAGTTCATCGGGCTGACGCTCATTCTCCTGGTGGGGTATGCCCTGTTGGAGAACGACGCCGCGACACTCGGTGACGTCTCCGCGACCCCGCTGCTCTTCCATCGGCTGTTCACGCCGCTCGGCGCGATCATGTTCACCTTCGACGAGGCCCAGAAGTCCGGGGCCAGTCTTACGCGGCTCGTGGGTGTGCTGGGGGAGGGGACTTCGGGGCGGCTCGTCGGGGATGCGGATGTGGCTGACTCCGGGGCGTACGGGGTGGCTGTGCGGGGGGTTACCTTCAGCTATCCCGGTACTGAGCAACTTGTGTTGCGGGACGTCGACTTGACCATTCCTGCTGGGGGTTCGCTCGCGCTCGTCGGGGCCACCGGGGCCGGGAAGACGACCCTTGCCGCGCTCATCGCCGGGATCGGGACGCCTGACGCGGGCACGGTGCGGATCGGGGGGACCGACCTCGCCTCCGTCGACGAGGCCGGGGCCCGGGCCCTGGTGAGCATCCTCACCCAGGAGAGTCATGTGTTTTCCGGTCCGCTCGCGGAGGATCTGCGGCTTGCCTCGCCTGGCGCTACCGACGAGGAACTCGCCGATGCGCTGCGGACGGTGGGGGCCTGGGAGTGGGCCTCCGCACTTCCCGAGGGGCTTGATACGCCGGTCGGCGAAGGCGGCGAGCGGCTGGATGTGACCAAGGTTGCGCAACTGGCGCTGGCGCGGCTGGTGTTGGCCCGTACGCCGGTTGTCGTGCTGGATGAGTCGACTGCTGAGGCCGGCAGCGAAGGGGCTGCCGAACTGGAGCGGGCCGTGCTGGCGGCTTGCGCCGGGCGGACGACGTTGTTCGTGGCGCACCGGCTGACGCAGGCGATGTCGGCGGACCGGATCGCTGTTCTCGACGCCGGTCGGGTTGTCGAGCAGGGGACGCACGACGAACTCGTAGCCCTGGGCGGACGGTACGCACGCCTGTGGCGAGCCTGGCGCGAAGGAAGTTAGCTCTTCCGCCGTCCGCCACCTCAACCCCCCACCCTGAAGCCGACGTTCACAACGTGAAAGGGACGCGGAGTCTTCGATGCTGGAATCTGGTACTCGATTTGTACGGCTTTCTCCCGAGCAGCTCGCCGGTGTGCGGCGGCGGGTCGGTGGCGATCACTCCGACCGGGCCATCAGTGAAGCGTGTGCCATCGGGCTGGAGTTCTGGGCCGGAGGGGTCAACCCCGAGGGTATTGAGCTGACGTCGGCGACCCTCTTCACCGACGTACTCGCCTGGGTCGGGAACCGCGACGGGGAGGCGTACGACATTCCCGTCCCCGACGGTGTCGAGCCCGGCGACGCGCAGCTCGCCCTCGATGACCTCGCCGACTTCCCCGACCGCCCGCTCGGTACGATCGCGCCCTCCAGTGTGGCCGCGCGGCTCGCGCTCCTCGCGGAGTGGAACGACAACCGGGCCGACCGGGACCGTCCGACGATCGTCGAGATGTTCCGGGAGCAGGCGCGGACGAGGCCGGACGAGATCGCGGTCGTCGACGAGCACCGCGCCCTGACGTACCGTCAAGCGGCCGAGCTGTCCGGCCAGTTGGCGCACCACCTCATCGAGCGCGGGCTCACCGACGAACAGGTCGTCGGCATTTCCCTGGGCCGCTCCGCTGAGATGGTCGTGGGCCTGCTCGCGGTCCTTCAGGCGGGCGGCGCCTTCGTCCCGCTGGACCCCCAGTGGCCGGCCGCGCGCCGGGCCGTGGTGATCGAGGACGCGCGGGCCGTCCTCCAGCTCAACCCGACGGGTGAGTACGAGGAGGCCGAACCCCCCGCCGTGGCGGTCGACTTGGGGGAGTGGGCGTACGACGCGTACCCCACCGGCGGCACAGGCGTCACCCCGCCCGGCGACGGACTCGCGTACGTGATCTTCACCTCCGGCTCGACCGGCCGCCCCAAGGGCGCGATGATCCGGCACGAGGCGATCAGCGAGCGCCTGCTGTGGCAGGTGAACGAGATCCTGCACTTCGGCCACGACGACGCGTCCCTGTTCAAGGCGCCGCTGTCGTTCGACATCTCCATCAACGAGATCTTCCTGCCGCTGGTCAGCGGCGGACGCCTGGTCGTGCTGCGCCCCGGCGGCGAACGCGACCCGCACCACCTGCTGAGCGTCATCGCCGAACAGCGCGTCACCTTCACCTACTTGGTGTCGTCGATGCTGGACGTCCTGCTGGAGATGGCCGGCGACTCGGGGAAGCTGGACAGCCTGCGGCACGTGTGGTGCGGCGGCGAGGTCCTCACCCCGGAGCTGTACGAACGGTTCCGGACGAAGCTCGACATCCCGATGTACCACGGGTACGGCCCCGCCGAGACGACCATCGGCGTCTCCCACGTCATCTACCGGGGCAGGGCCGGACGCCTCACCACGTCCATCGGCAAGGCCAACCCGAACACGCAGCTCTACGTCCTGGACAACGAACTGCGGCCGGTCCCGGTCGGCGTCGGCGGTGAACTCTACGTCGGCGGCTTCCTGTTGGGGCGCGGATATGTCAACGCGCCCGGCCTGACCGCGTCCCGCTTCGTCGCCAACCCCTTCGCGGACGACGGCTCCCGCCTCTACCGCACCGGGGACCTGGCCCGCTTCACTCCTGACGGCTCCCTCGACTTCCTCGGCCGCGTCGACAACCAGATCAAGATCCGGGGCATGCGCCTGGAGATCGAGGACGTCGAGGTCGGCCTCGCCGAACACCCCGGCGTCCGCTACACGTGCGTCGTCGCGAAGAAGAACTCGGCGGGCGGCACCTACCTCGACGGGTACGTCATCCCCGCCGCCGGACACGAGACGCTCACCGGCGACGAGGTCAAGGCGTGGGCGGCCGAGCACATGGTCGAGTACATGGTCCCCACGCACGTCGTCGTGATGACCGAGTTCCCGCTCACCGCGAACGGCAAGCTCGACCGCAGGGCCCTGCCCGAACCCGAGGTCCGCACCGGCACCATCGTGCCGCCCGCCAGCGAGAACGAGCGGATCGTCTGCGCGGCCGTCGCGAAGGTGCTGCGCCTCGACGAGGTCGGCGTCAACCAGGACATCTTCCAGCTCGGCGGCGACAGCATCCTCGCCATCTCCCTGCTCGGCGCCCTGCGCGAACAGGGCCTGCACGTCACCGCCCGCCAGATCTTCACGCACAGCGTCGTCGGCGCGCTCGCCGCCGTCGCGAGCCGCGAGGACGTCTCCGCGACGGACCACGCGGACGTCCCGACCGGCACCGTCACCGGCTCGCCCATCGTGCGCTGGCTCGGCGAGACCACGGACGCCGTCGACGGGTTCGTACAGTCCGTCGTCCTGAACACCCCGGCCGAACTCACCGAGGACGCCCTCGACTCGGCGCTCACCGCCCTCGCCGAACGCCACGACATGCTGCGCGCCCGGCTGGTGCGCGGCGAGCAGTGGGGCTTCGATGTCCCGCCCGCCCGCAGGGCCTCGGTCGACTGGCAGGAGAGCGACCTGCCCCTGGCGGACTGCGTCGCCCTCGCCACCGCCGGGCTCGACCCCGACGACGGCGTGATGCTGCGCGCGGTCTGGCGCCGCACGGCACGCCAACTCGTCCTCGTCGCCCACCACGTGATCGTCGACGGCGTCTCCTGGCGCGTCCTGCGCGAGGACCTCGCGACCGCGTGGAACCAGTACAGCTCCGGCGCGAACATCGAACTCCCGCCCGTCGGAACGTCGTTCAGGCGCTGGACGCAGCTCCTGGAGCGGGCCGCCTTCGACGCCGATCGCGCCTACTACGAGCGGGAGCTGCCCGGCCCGGACCAACTCCTCGGCAGGCGGGCCCTGTCGGACACCGACACCGTGGCCGGCGAACGCGTCCGGGTCCTCACCACCGACCCGAAGACCACCGCCGCGCTCCTGGGCGACATCCCCGCGAAGTTCCACGCGGGCGTCAACGACGTCCTGCTCACCGCCCTCGCCGTCGCCCTCTCCCGGTTCCGCAAGGAGCGCGGCCAGGAGCAGACGTTCGCGCACATCGAGCTGGAGGGGCACGGCCGCGAGGCGCGGTTCGTCGCGGACTCCGCCGGGTTCGAGCCCGAACTGTCCCGTACGGTCGGCTGGTTCACGACCCTGTTCCCGGTGACCGTCGACCCCGGCACCACCGAGGACCTCGCCGCCGCCCTCAAGGCCGTCAAGGAGGACCTCGCCGCCGTCCCCGGCAACGGCCTCTCCTACGGCGTCCTGCGCCACCTCCACGGCGCCGGCTTCACCGCCCCCGCACCCCAGGTCCTCTTCAACTACCTGGGCCGCTTCAGTGCAGGCGCCGACGGAGACTGGGAACTCTCGGGCGCCACCGACCAGTTGGGCGAGAAGCGCGACCCCGCCATGCGGCTGCCGCGCGCCCTGGAGTTCAACGCGATCGCCGAACCCGACCCGGACACCGGCGAGTTCCAGCTCGTGACCACCGTGTCCTGGCCGTCCGGCGTGTTCACCGACGACGACATCACCGCCCTCGGCGACCACTTCCACGCCGCCCTCGACGGACTCGCCGCACTGGAGGCGGGCGGCCACACCCCCAGCGACTTCGACCTCGTCCCGCTCACCCAGGCCGACGTGGACGCCTACGACGGGCCGCAGTTGAGGGACATCCTGCCGCTCACGCCGTTGCAGGAAGGCCTCTACTTCCACTCGGTCTTCGACGACGACTCGTCCGGCGCCTACGTGGAACAGCAACTCCTCACCCTGGAAGGGGAGGCCGACGCCGACCGCCTCAAGGCGGCGGCCACCCGCCTCCTCGACCTCTACCCCAACCTCGCCGCCCGCTTCACCGCCCTCGCCGACGGCCGCGTGGTCTCCGTCCTGGAGAGCGGCGTCGAAGCGCCGTTCACCGTCCTGGACCGGCCCGGCATCACCGACGCCGAACTCCGCGACCTCGCCGAGCGCGACCGGCGCGCCGGATTCGACCTGGCCGCAGGCCCGTTGATGCGCTACACCCTGGTCCGCGCCACGGACCGCACGGTGCTCGTCCAGACCGTGCACCACATCATCGCCGACGGCTGGTCCGTCCCGCCGATGCTGCGCGCCCTCCTCGCCGAGTACCACGCGCCCGGCAGCGTCTACCCGATCGGCGGCTTCGCCGACTACGTCCGCGCCCTCGCCGGACGCGACGCCGCCGAGACCGACCGCGTGTGGCGCGCGGAACTCGACGGCTTCACCGGCACCTCCCTGGTCGCCGAGGGCCACACGCCCTCCGACACCTTCGCCGAGGTCTCCGCCCCGGCCTCCGTCGAGACGCCCGGCGTACCCCTGAGCGTCGCCGTGCACAGTGCCTGGGCCGTCACCCTCGGCGGCATCCTGCACAGCACGGACGTCGTCTTCGGCTCCACGGTCTCCGGCCGCGACGCCGACGTGCCCGGCATCGCGGACATGGCCGGCCTGTTCATCAACACCATTCCGGTACGCGCCCGTTGGGACGCCCGCACCACGGCCGGCGACCTGCTCGCCGCCGTCCGCGAACACCAGAGCGCGGTCCTCGCCCACCAGCACGTCTCCCTCTCCCGGATCGGCGCCGGCGCCCTCTTCGACACGCTCGTCGTGTTCGACATAGCGACCGACGTCACCGCCCTGCGCCGCCCCGGCGACACCCTCGCCGTCACGGAGATCGTCAACGAGGGCGCCCCGCACTACCCGTTGACCCTGGTCGTGGAACGCGACCGCTTCAACCTCATCTACGACGCGGAGGTGTTGGGGGAGCGCGACGCCCGTACTGTCCTCGACATCTTCACCTCGACCCTCACGGCACTCCTCGCCGACCCGGACGCCCCGGTCGCCGGACCGCGCTCCACGACACCCCCCGTCGAACAGACCCCCCTCAGCGTCCGGTTCGACACCACCGCCTGGGGTAACCCGCACGCCACCGCCGTCACCCAGATCGCCCTGGACGGCACGACCCGCTCCCTGACGTACGGCGAACTCGCCGACGCCAAGACCGAGTTGGCCTGCGCCCTGCGCGCCGCCGGAGTCGGAGCGGGCCGGCGCGTCGCCGTGGCCGTGCCCCGCTCGGTGGAACAGGTCGTCGCGCTGGTCGCGGTCGTCAGCGCGGGCGGCGCGTACGTACCCCTCGACCTCGCCTACCCGGACGAGCGGCTGGGGCACATCCTCACCGACTCCGCGCCGCAGGTCGTGCTCGTCGACGCCGAACACCGGGACCGGTTCACGGAGTTGCTGGCCCGGACCGGCGTCGACGCCCGGGTGATCGTCCAGGGCGAGGAACTCCCCCTGGACGGCGAGCCGTTCGAGGTGGGCTGGCACGACCCGGCGTACGTCATCTACACGTCCGGCTCGACCGGGCGGCCCAAGGGCGTCGTCGTCCCGCACTCCAGCGTCGTGACGCTCCTCGCCAACACGCAGCCCGCGATGGGCTTCGGGGCCGACGACGTGTGGGTGCAGTTCCACTCCTACTCCTTCGACTTCGCGGTCTGGGAGCTGTGGGGGGCGCTGCTGCACGGGGGCGAACTGCTGGTCCCCGAGTACGGGTTGACGCGGTCACCGGTCGACTTCCACCGGATGGTGCGCGAGCGGGGGGTGACGGTTCTCAACCAGACGCCGTCCGCCTTCTACCAGTTCGTCGAGGCTGATCGGCAGAGCGGGGAGACGTTGCCCGCCCTGCGCCGGGTCGTCTTCGGGGGTGAGGCGCTCGACCCGGTGCGGCTGCGGGGGTGGGTCGAGCGGCACGGCACGCGGACGCCCGAACTGGTCAACATGTACGGGATCACCGAGACGACCGTGCACGTCACCCACCGGGTACTCACCGACGAGGACTTCGCGGCCGACGCCAGCCCGATCGGGGGGCCGATCCCGGGGCTGGTGACCTACCTCCTCGACGACCGGTTGAGGCCGGTTCCGCCTGGGAAGGTCGGTGCGATCTATGTCGCCGGGGACCAGGTGGCCCTGGGGTACCTCGGGCGGGCCGGGCTCACGGCGGGGCGGTTCGTCGCCGATCCGTTCGCCGGGGACGGGTCGCGGATGTACCACACCGGGGACCTCGCGCGCCGGACGCTCGGCGGGGAGCTGGAGTTCGCCGGGCGAGCCGACGACCAGGTCCAACTCAAGGGGTTCCGGATCGAGTTGGGGGAGGTCGAGGCCGCCGTACGCGAGGTCGACGGGGTGACCGATGCCGCCGTGACCGTCGCGGACAGCGGGGACCACCTCGTCGCGCACGTCGTCGGGCGGGCGCCCGGCGACCTGGCCGAGCGGCTCGCCGCGAAGCTGCCGGTGCACATGGTGCCGGGGCAGGTGCTGGCCGTGGACGCGCTGCCGTTGACGGTGAACGGGAAGCTGGACCGGAAGGCGCTGGTGGCGCGGGCGGCTGAGGAAGCCGCCGATGCCTTCGAGGGCTTCGGCGCCTTGGCGGGCTCGGGTGCCGGTGCTGGCCTCGCCGCCTCCGATGCAGCTGCTGGTGTGGCTGGTGGCGCCGCCTCCGAGGGCTCTGCGGTCGCTCCTCAGGCTCTCGACGCCCTGATCCGCATCTTCGCCGACACGCTCCCCGGCACCGACATCGACGCCGACACCGACTTCTTCCGGGCCGGCGGCGACAGCATCGTCGCCATCACCGTCATCAACCGTGCGAGGGCGCTGGGCCTGGCCATCGCCCCCCGGGACGTCTTCCTCCTGCGCACCCCCCGCGCGCTGGCCGGACGCGTGAGCGTCCCCGTGGCCCCCGCGCGCCAGGCCGAGCCCGTGGTGGACGGCCCCCTCACCCCCACCCCGATCATCCTCCGCCAACGCCAACTCGGCGGCTCCCTCGCCAGGTTCGCCCAGGCGAGGACCCTCACCACTCCCGAAGGCACCGGCTTCGCGGACGTCGAGCGCGCCGTCGAGGCCGTGATCACCGCCCACCCGGCCCTCCGGCTCCGCCTGACGGCCGACCACGGCGTCTGGACGCTCAGCACCGAACCCGACGCCGAACTCACCCTCGTCCGCAGTACGTTGCCCCCGGCAGCCGCCGCCGACGACCTCGCCGACCGCCTCGACCCCGAGGCCGGACGCGTCGCCGGGTTCGCCTGGCTGGCGGAGACCCGGACCCTGGTCGTGGTCGTGCACCACCTCGCCGTGGACGCCGTGTCGTGGCTGATCCTCCTGGAGGACCTGGCAACGGCCCTCACCGGCAAGGACCTCGCGCCACCGACCACGTCGTACGCGCAGTACGCCGAAGCCCAGGCTGCCCGGGCCCAGCAGGACACCGGCGACCTCGGCCACTGGATCACCACCCTCGAAGCGCCACAACTCGTGGCGTCCGTCGGCGAGTTGCGCGAGGCGACGGCCGTCCTCGACCCGGACACCACCGACCGCCTCGCCCGAACCGCCCCGACAGCCCTGGGAGTCGGCCTCACCGAACTCCTCGTCGGCGCCCTGCGCGTCGCTCTCACGGCGGTTCAGCCCGAACCCACCGACCTGGCCGTGGAGTTGGAGCGGCACGGCAGGGTCCCGGTCCGCGAGGACCACGACTACACGCGCACCGTCGGCTGGTTCACCTCGATCGCCCCGGTCCGCCTCACCGCGCACGCCGACCCCGTCGAAGCCGCCCGCGAGGTCGCCGACCGGCAGCCGGACGAGCAGGGCCACGTCGCCTACGGCAGGCTCAGGTACCTGAACCCGCAGACGGCCCCGCTGCTCACCGCCCGCCCCCAGGTGCTGTTCAACTACCTGGGCCGGGGCAGCGAGTCGCAGGCGCTGCACATCGCCGGAGCCACCCCGGGCAGCCCGTACGCCGTCGAGGTGAACGCCTGGATCGCCGAGGACCGGCTCCACACCGAGTTCACGCTCGCCGAGGGCGTCCCGGACACGATCACCGACGCGTGGACGGCGGCGCTCACCCGCATCGCCGACGCCTCGACGACCGCCGAACGCACCGCACCCGTCACCCCCCTCCAGCGCGGCCTGTTCTTCCAGGCCCAGTTGGCGGGCCAGGCCGGGCACTACGTAGCGCAGAGCTGGTTCACCTTCGAACGGCGGCTCGACGCCGACCGGTTGGCGGACGCGATGGCCCAGGTCATCGACCGGCACCCGGTCGTGGGCGCGGGCTTCACCACCGACGACGAGGGCAACCCGGTCCAAGTCCTCAAGGCGGGCAGGCGCGTTGACGTCCAGACCGTCCAACTGTCCTCTTTCGAAGAGGTGGACGCCTTCCGGGCGGCGGACCGCGACGCCGGGTTCGACCCCGGGGAACCGCCGCTGATCCGCCTCACGATCGTTCAACTCCCGGATGGCCGGGACGGGTTGCTGCTCAGCTACCACCTCCTGCTGTGGGACGGCTGGTCCCGCGAGATCGTGCTGAGGGACCTGTTCGACGCGTACGCCGGTGACCTGACCCAGGCCCCCGCACCCAGCTTCGAGGAGTACGCCCGGACCCTCGCCGCCCGCGACACCGCCGTCTCCGAGCGGTTCTGGGCGGAGCAACTGGCCGGCCTCCCCGGACCGACCCTCCTGGCCGGCCCGGCCCCCGAGCTGTCGACGGACCTGCCCCCGACCCTCGTACACACCCTGTCCGCCGAGGACTCCGACCTCCTGCGCGAGGCCGCCAAGGCGCACGGCGTCACCCTCAACTCCGTCCTCACCGGCGCCTTCGGCCTCCTGCTCGGCGCGCACACCGGCCGCAGCGACGCCGTGTTCGGGGTGACCGTGTCCGGCCGCGAGGGGGAGGGGCTCGACGAGATCGTGGGCGTCCTCCTCAACACCGTCCCGATGTGGACCCGGGCCCGCGCCCAGGACTCCGTGCGCGCGTACCTGGAGAGCGTGCAGTCCACGCGGGTCGCCGCGATGGAGCACGAGCACCTCGGACTCGGCGAGATCCAGCGGGCCAGCGGCCACGACACCCTGTTCGACAACCTGTTCGTCCTCCAGAACTTCCTGGACCTGGACGCCTTCGCGGAGATGAACACGCGGCACGGCATCGTCGAGGTGAAGGCCGACGACTCGACCCACTACCCCTACACCTGGGTCGTGACGCCGGGCGACCGGCTGACGGTCAAACTGGAGCACCGGTACGGGAGTTCGGACCACGCCCGGCGCCTGCTGGACGACTACCTGCGCGTCCTGCGCGACCTGGCCCGCGCGAGCGGACCCGTCGGCGCGCTGCCGGGGCTCGGCGCGACGCCCGTACCCGGCGAGAAGACCGGCATCACCACCGACACGGTCGTCGACCGCTTCGACCAGGCCGCCGGACGCGATCCGGAACGGCTCGCCCTGGTCGCCGACGGCAAGACCCTGACCTTCGCGCAACTGCGGGACCGAAGCCGCGAGTTGGCCGGTGTGCTCGCCGGGCGCGGGATCGGCCCCGAGACCAACGTCGGGCTGGCGATCCCACGTTCGCTGGACTCGATCGTCGCCCTGTTCGCCGTCCTGCGGGTCGGCGCGGCCTATGTGCCGCTGGAGCTGGACCACCCGGACGAGCGGATCGCGGCGATCGTGCAGGACGCGCGGCCGGACGTCATCCTGACCGTGTCCTCGGTGGCGCCCCGCCTCCAGGGCGAACTGATCCAGCTGGACCGGCCGTTGCCGCCCGCCGAACCGTTCACCACGTTCGCGCCGGACGACCCCGACCGGCTGCGGCACCCGGCGTACACGATCTACACCTCCGGGTCGACCGGTAAGCCGAAGGGCGTGGTGACCGAGTACGCGGGTCTCACCAACATGCTGATCAACCACCAACGCCGCATCTTCGAACCGGTGTTGGCGCAGCACGGGCATCGGGTGTTCCGGATCGCGCACACCGTGTCGTTCGCGTTCGACATGTCGTGGGAGGAGCTGCTGTGGCTCGCCGACGGGCATGAGGTGCACATCTGCGACGAGGAGTTGCGCCGCGACGCGCCCCGACTCGTCGCGTACTGCCTGGAGTTCGGGATCGACGTCATCAACGTCACCCCGACCTACGCGCAACAGCTCGTCGCCGAGGGCCTGTTGGACGACCCGGACCGGCGGCCCCCGCTGGTCCTGCTCGGCGGGGAGGCGGTGACGCCGACGCTGTGGCAGCGGCTCGCCGAGACCGAGGGGACCGTCGGCTACAACCTGTACGGGCCGACCGAGTACACCATCAACACGCTCGGCGTCGGCACGTTCGAGTGCGCCGACCCGGTCGTGGGCGTCGCCATCGACAACACCGACGTCTACGTCCTGGACCCATGGCTGCGCCCCCTCCCGGACGGTGTCCCCGGCGAGCTGTACGTCTCCGGCGTCGGCATCGCGCGCGGCTACCTCGGCCGGCAGGGCGAGACCGCGCACCGGTTCGTGGCCTGCCCGTTCGGGGCGCCCGGCGAACGCATGTACCGCACCGGGGACCTGGTGCTGCGCCGGCCCGACGGCAACCTGATGTACCTCGGCCGCACCGACCAGCAGGTCAAGATCCGCGGCCATCGCGTCGAACTCGGCGAGGTGGAGGCCGTGTTCGCCGCGCACCCGGCCGTACGGTTCGCCGCCGCCGTCGCGCAGCCCGATCCGCAGGTCGACGGCGCGTACCGGCTCGCCGCCTATCTCGTCCTGGACGGCGCCGAGTTGGCGGACGTCGCGGCCGAAGTGGGCGCCGGGCTCCCGGACTTCCTGCGGCCCACGCACTACGCGCAGGTCGACGGCATCCCGCTGACCGTCAACGGGAAGGCTGACACGAAGGCGCTGCCCGAGGCCCGGCCGCTCGGCGCGCTGACGACGGCGGGGGAGCGCGGACCCGAGACCGAGACCGAGACCCTGGTCTGCGAGTTCTTCGCCGAGGCCCTTGACCTGGACGACGACGAGGTGAGCGCGGTGAGCGACTTCGTGTCCCTCGGGGGACACTCGATGCTGGCGGTACGGCTGATCGGCCTGCTCCGCCGCGAGTTCGGCCCCGTCGTGACCATCCGAGACCTGTTCACCCTGCGCACCCCGGAAGCGATTGCCCGCCACCTCGATGACAACTCCTGACCTCCAGCAGCCCCGCACCGGGGCCGACGAAGCCCGCACCGGGGCCGACATCCTGCGCACCGCGCTGCGCCGCAACGTCGGCGCGATGGCCGGCGGCACCCTCCTCATGGGCCTCTACCAGGCCGGGGAGACCGCCTTCCCCATCGCGCTCGGCCTCATCGTCGAACACACGATGCAGGGCCGCAGCCTCGACAAGCTCGGCATCTCCATCGCCGCGCTCGCCGTGATCATCACGACGGTCTCGCTGTCGTGGCGGTTCGGCATGCGCATCCTCCAGAAGGCCAACACGACCGAGGCGCACCGCTGGCGCGTGGAGGTCGCCGCCTGCGGCCTCCAGCCGGTCGCCCGCGACGTCGACCTGAAGTCCGGCGAGGTCCTCACCGTCGCGACCGAGGACGCGGACCAGACCGCCGACATCATCGAGGTCGTCCCCCTCCTCATCAGCTCCGTCGTCTCCCTCCTCATCGCCGCCGTCGCGCTCGGACTCGCCGACCTGCGGCTCGGGTTGCTCGTCATCGCCGGGTCCGCCGCGATCCTGACCGTCCTGTCGATCATGTCGAAACGGATCGGATCGAGTACGCAGGAACAGCAGGCCCGGGTCGCCCGCGCGGGCGCGAAGGTCGCCGACCTCATCACCGGCCTGCGCCCGCTGCACGGCTTCGGCGGCAACCACGCCGCGTTCCGCTCCTACCGGGCGGTCAGCACGGAGGCCAAGCAGCAGGCGGTCACCGTCGCCCGCGTCAACGGCGTGTACGCGGGCACGGCCCTCGCCCTCAACGCGGTCCTCGCCGCCGCCGTCACCCTCACCGCCGGGTGGCTCGCCTTCGAAGGCCGCATCAACATCGGTGAGCTGGTGATGGCCGTCGGCCTCGCGCAGTTCATCATGGAGCCCCTGAAACTCTTCTCCGAGATGCCGAAGTACGTGATGATCGCCCGCGCCTCGGCCGCCCGCATGTCCCTCGTCCTCTCGGCCCCGCCCGTGATGACCTCGGGTACCGAAACACCCTCCGCAGGCGGAGACTTGGAGATCGACCGCGTCCACTACGGCACGCTGCGCGACCTCACGTTCCAGGTGAAGGCGGGCGAGTTCGTCGCCATCGCCGCGTACCAGCCGCGCGCGGCGGCCGACTTGGTGTCCCTGCTCGCGGTGAACGTCCCACCGGACGGGTACGAAGGGGAGGTTCGCGTCGACGGGTCCGCGCTGGGGGAGTTGGCGGTGGAGGGGGTGCGCGAGCATCTGCTCGTGAACCCCTACGACGGCGAGATCTTCGCCGGGACCCTGCGCACGAACATCGACCCCTCGGGGACGAGCCGTACGGTCGACGAGGCGGTCGAGGCGTCGATGCTCACCGACGTCGTCGCTCTGCACAAGGAGGGCCTCGACTATCCCGTCCGTGACCGGGGCGCCAACCTCTCCGGCGGCCAGCGCCAACGNNCGGGTCGCGGATCTACGGAGGGGGCGCACGACGCTGGTGATCACCAGCAGCCCGGCACTGCTGGACGCCGCCGACCGGGTACTCGTCCTGAACGAGGGCGCGGTCACGGCGGAGGACACGCACCGGAATCTGCTGGCGACGGACGAGGAGTACTGCGCGGCCGTGGCGCGGTGAGGAGGCGGGGGCGGCGCAGTGCCGTTGCGGGAGCGTCCGCGACGGCCTCTCGTCCCCGCCCACTCCCGGGAACCCCGCCCCCTC
>NZ_LIRL01000163.1 GCF_001419795.1 Streptomyces niveiscabiei | reverse complement strand
CGAGTGGATGAGCCACTCGGCCATCAGGCCACTGCGTTTGGGGCTGGGACGGCGGCGGGTGCTGGTGCCGGTGCCGGTGCCGGTGCAGTGGATGAACCACTCGGCCAGTTGACCACCCCGGCCAGCGCGATGGCTGGACGAGTGGATGAGCCACTCGGCCACCAGGCCACTGCGTCCGGGGCCGCGGCCGATGCTGGTGCCGGTGCAGTGGATGAACCACTCGGCCAGTTGACCACCTCGGCCGGCGCGGTGGCTGGGCAAGTGGATGAGCCACTCAGCCACCAGGCCACCCCGCAGAGCGCTGGCGCAGTGGATCAGCCACTGGGCCAGTCGACCACCCGGGCTGGCGCGGTAGTCGGCGCGGCGGCTGGATCAGTGGCTCAGCCACTCGGCCTCTCCGCCACTCTCTCCGCTCGCCTCTCCGCGCTTGCCGCTCAGGAGTTCCGGCTGGGCGAGGACTTGCCGATCCGGGCTCATCTGATCGTGGTCGGGCCCGAGGAGCACGTTCTGTTGCTCGTGCTGCATCACATCGCGGCCGATGGGCAGTCGCTGGAGCCGCTGGCGCGGGATCTCGCGACCGCGTACGCGGCCAGGTCGGCGGGGCGGGCGCCGGAGTGGGCGCCGTTGGCTGTGCAGTACGGGGACTTCGCGGCGTGGCAGGAGGAGTTGCTGGGGGACGGGGAGGTTGTGGGGCCGCAGGTCGAGTACTGGACGCGGGCGTTGGCTGGAGTGCCTGATGAGTTGGCGTTGCCGGTTGATCGGCCCAGGCCGGCTCGGGCGACGCATCGGGGTGGGGATGTGGCCGTGCGGTTGGATCCTGAACTGCACAGGCGGATCAGGAAGTTGGCCGGGGAGACGGGGACGACTCCGTTCATGGTCGTCCAGGCCGCGCTAGCCGCGTTGTTGACCCGGCTCGGTGCGGGGACCGACATCCCGATCGGGACGCCGGTCGCGGGGCGGGCGGACGAGGTGCTCGACGACCTGGTCGGGTGCTTCCTCAACACGCTGGTGCTGCGGACGGACACGTCGGGCGACCCCGGTTTCCGGGAGCTGCTCGGACGCGTGCGGGAGACCGGCCTCGCGGCGCACGCGCACCAGGATCTCCCGTTCGAGCAGGTGGTCGAGGCGCTCGCGCCGCCGCGTTCGCTGGCCCGGCATCCGCTGTTCCAGGTGATGCTGGCGTTCCGGCCGAGCGAACCGGAGTTGCGGCTCCCGGGTCTCCAGGCGACGCCGATCGCGGTGGAGACGGGTGCCACGAAGGTCGATCTCACGTTCAACCTGGGCGAGTTGAGGGCGTCGGACGGTTCCCCGGCCGGTATCGAGGGGTTCCTCCAGTACAGCGCGGACCTGTTCGACCGCCGCACGGCCGAGGACCTAGTCGTACGGCTGGAACGGTTGCTGCGGGCGGCAGTCGACACCCCGGACCACCCCATCGGGGCGCTGGAGATCCTGGGGATGGACGAACGCCGCCGTATCGTCGAGGAGTTCAACGACACCGGGCGGGACGTGCCGGAGACGACGTTCCCGCGCTTGTTCGAGGAGCAGGCCGCGCGGCGCCCTGACGCGGTAGCCGTGACAGACGCCGAGCGAGAACTGACGTACCGCCAACTTGCGGCATGCTCAAACGACTTGGCGCGCACCCTGATCGCGTCCGGTGCCAGGCCGGGGCGCGTCGTCGCCTTCTCGCTTCCCCGTTCCGTCGACATAGCGGTGGCTGTCCTGGCCGTACTCAAGGCGGGCGCGGCCTACTTGCCGCTCGACCCGGAGCACCCGGCCGAGCGGACGGCGTACTTGCTGGCGGACGCGGACCCGGTGTGTGTGATCTCGCGGGACCGGATGGACGTCGGCTGCCCGGTCGTGAGCCCCGACGCCACGGGCGGGGAAGGTGAGTTGGCCGATCCTGGTCCGGCCGACGCCGCCTATCTGATCTACACCTCCGGAACTACCGGTCGCCCCAAGGGTGTTGTGGTGGAGCACCGCAACCTCACGAACTACGTGGTCCGTTGTGTCGAGGAGTATCCGAGCCTGAGGGGGACGTCGCTCCTGCACGCGACGATGTCGTTCGACGCGACGGTGACGACGCTGCACGGCGCGCTCGCGGCGGGCGGCCAGGTGCACATCGCGGCCGTACACGAGGCGGGCGACCGGCAGTTGACGTTCCTCAAGGCCACCCCGAGCCACCTCGCCCTCCTCCCCGTGCTGCCGCACGACATCTCTCCGGCCGAGGAGTTCATGCTGGGCGGCGAGGCCCTGGTGGGTGAGGCGCTGCGGGCGTGGCGCCGGGAGCATCCCGGGGTGCGGCTGATCAACCACTACGGGCCGACGGAGCTCACGGTGGGCTGTACGGATCACCGGATCGAGCCGGGCGACGAACTCCCGTCGGGTCCGGTGCCGGTGGGGCGGCCGATGTGGAACACGCGGGCGTACGTGCTGGATCGGCGTCTGAACCCTGTCCCGGCAGGCGTGGAGGGCGAGTTGTACGTGGGTGGCGCCCAGGTGGCGCGGGGTTACCACAACCGGCCCGCTCTCACCGGCGAGCGTTTCGTCGCCGATCCGTACGGTCCGCCGGGAAGCCGGATGTACCGCACCGGCGATCTGGCGGTCCAACGTGCCGACGGGACACTGGAGTTGCGCGGCCGGTCGGACGATCAGCTCAAGATCCGGGGGCTCAGGATCGAGCCCGGCGAGATCGAGGGCGCGCTCGCGTCGTACGACGGGGTCGAGCAGGCAGCGGCCATCGTGCGCGAAGACCGGCCGGGCGTAAGGCGGTTGGTGGGGTATCTCGTGGGCGCGGCCTGGCTGGACGCGGCGGACGTACGGGCGCACGCGGCGCGGCGGCTGCCCGAGCACATGGTGCCCGAGGCGTTCGTGGTGCTGGACGCCCTGCCGATGACGGCGAACGGCAAGCTGGACCGCGACGCGCTTCCGGCGCCGGTGGTCGAGCGCGGCGGTGACCGTGCGCCGCGCACTGCGACGGAGAGGGTGCTGCGCGACCTGTTCGCCGAGGTGCTGGGCCGTGACGTCGGCCTGGACGACGGTTTCTTCGACCTCGGCGGGGACAGCATCGCGTCCATCGACCTCGTCAGCAGGGCGCTCGCCGCGGGGCTGCGGCTGAGCCCGCGTGACGTGTTCGAGCACCGTACGGTCGCGGCCCTCGCCGCGCTTGCCGCCTCCCGTCCGGCCGCCTCGCGCGGGCCTGCTCAGGAGCCGGCGACGGGAGCCGTTCCGCTCACTCCGGCGATGCACCGGCTGCGTGAACGCGGGGGCCCCATAGGTCAGTTCAGCCAGTCGACGGTGCTCGTCACGCCGGTCGGTGCCGACGAGCGGAGTCTCACCGCCGCGCTCCAGGCCGTCGTCGACCACCATGACGTGCTGCGGATGCGGGTCGGCGCCGATTGGTCGACCGGCATCCCCGCGCCGGGCAGCGTGCGGGTCGCGGTGAAACGGGTCACCAGCCCGGAGGAACTCAAGACCGACCGACTCGCGCCAGAACAAGGCGAGTTGGTGCGGGCGGTCTGGTACGACGCCGGGCCCGGACGGCAGGGGCGGCTCCTTCTCACGGTTCACCATCTCGCCGTGGACGGCGTCTCCTGGGGCATCCTCCGCGCCGACCTCGCCGCAGCATGGCGTGGAGAGCAACTCCCGCCGAAGGGAACACCGTTCCGACAGTGGGCGCGTCTACTGGAGGGCGAGGCGGAGAAACGGCTTCCTGAACTGGACGTCTGGCGACGCCTGTTGGACCACCCCGCGTCCGACGACCGCTCCCCCGACCCGGCACGGGACGTCGTCGGCACCGTCCGGCACCTCACCCGCATCATCCCGCCCGAGCCGGCCAACGACCTGCTCACCACGGTCCCGGCCGCCTTCCGCGCCGGTCCCGATGACGTGCTGCTCACCGCTCTCGCCCTCGCGTTCACCCGCTGGGACCAGCGTCCGGCGCTGCTGGTGGACGTCGAACGGCACGGCCGGGAGGACCTGTTCGAGGACGTCGACCTGTCGCGCACGGTCGGCTGGTTCACCAGCGTCGTACCGGCCCGACTCGACCTCGCGGACGTCGAACTCTCGGACGCCGCAGGAGTGTTGCGGGCGGTCAAGGAGCAGATGCGGGCCGTACCGGATCACGGCATCGGGTACGGCGTGCTGCGGCACCTCCACCCGGAGGGGGGCGCCGCACTCGCTCAACTCCCGGCGTCTCAGGTCGGGTTCAATTACCTGGGCCGTGCGACGCGCGAACTCCCCACGAACGACTGGGCGTCCGTCCCCGACGAACTCCCCAGCGATCTGGCGCTCGGTGCCGCGCACGATCCTCGATTCCCCGTCGCGCACGGCCTGGAGGTCACCGTCGTCGCCGATGACGACGGACTGCGGGCCGTGTGGTCCTGGGCGCCCGGCATCTGGTCCGAGGCCGAGGTCGAGGCGCTCGCCGATCTGTGGTGCGTGGCGCTCGACGAGTTGAGCCGCACCGGCGCGGCGGGCGGGCACACGCCGTCCGACCTGCCCCTGGTGTCCCTGTCCCAAGCAGAGATCGACGAACTCGAAGCCGAGTTCGGCAGCGAGTGGAGGTAACCCCGGTGACCCGGTCCGGAATCGCGGATGTCCTGCCCCTGTCGCCGCTGCAAGAAGGGCTGCTCTTCCACGCCCTGTACGACGACGATGGCAGTCCCGACGTCTATGCGGCCCAGCAGGTACTGGAGTTGACCGGCAAGGTCGACCCGGCCGCCATACGCGCCGCCGGTCAAGCGCTCCTCGACCGGCACCCCAACCTGCGCGCCTGCTTCCGGCGCCGGGAGGCGGGAGCGCCGGTACAGATCGTCCCCACGGACGTCGAACTCCCCTGGGCCGAGGCCGACTTGTCCTCGCACGGCGACTCCGAGCGGGACGCCGCCTGGCAGCGCCTCCTCGACGAGGAGCGCGCCCGGCGCTTCGACCTCGCCAGGCCGCCGCTGCTGCGGTACCTGCTCGTCCGGCTCGGCCCTGAGCTGCACCGGCTGATCATCACCAACCACCATATTCTGCTGGACGGTTGGTCCAAGCAGCTCCTCACCCGCGAGTTCGCCGCCCTGTACGCGGGCGAACACCCGACCGCGCTCGCACCCGTGCCGCCCTACCGGGACTACGTGGCGTGGCTGGCCCGCCAGGACCGTCCGGCCGCCGAACAGGCCTGGCACGACGAGCTGTTCGACCTCGACGAGCCGACCCACCTCGCACCCGGCGCCCCCACAGCGCCCGTGCTCCCGCACGAGTTGATCGTCGAGTTGCCCGAGGATCTCACCAACCAAGCCGAACGCACGGCCCGTTCCCTCGGTGTCACCCTCAACACCCTTGTCCAGGGCGCCTGGGGCGTACTCCTCGGGCGGCTCACGGGGCGGTCCGAGGCGGTGTTCGGGCAGACGGTGTCGGTGCGCCCGCCCGAGCTGCGGAACGTCGCCTCGATGGTCGGGTTCTGCATCAACACCGTGCCGCTGCGGGTGCGTTGGGACGAGCATGCGACCGTCGCCGACCTTCTCACCGGGCTCCAGTCGCGGCAGGCGGGACTCCTGCCCCACCAGTATCTCGGGCTCGCCGACATCCGCCGGGTCGCCGACGTCGGCGACCTCTTCGACACGCTGCTCGCCTTCGAGAACCATCCCGGCGCCCAAAGCGACTCCCCCGTACGTCAGTTGACCGGCCGCGACGCCACCCACTACCCCCTCACCCTCGCCGTCCTCCCCGCCCGCCGCCTCGCCCTGCGCCTCTCCTACCGCCCCGACGCCTACGACGAGCCCGGCGCCCGCCGACTCCTCGACCGCTTCACCGTGGTCCTCGCGGCGCTGGCCGGTGACGTGTCGCGGCGAGTCGGCGAGATCGAGGCCCTGCTGCCCGGCGAACGGGAACAACTGCTGCCGCCCACACCGGCCGCCCCCGAACCGCCCGACGCCACGCTCCCCG
This sequence comes from Streptomyces niveiscabiei, assembly GCF_001419795.1. GTDB lineage: Bacteria > Actinomycetota > Actinomycetes > Streptomycetales > Streptomycetaceae > Streptomyces > Streptomyces niveiscabiei. The sequence goes on along the minus strand of NZ_LIRL01000163.1, from coordinate 8,736 downwards.
AGCTCTTCGCCCAGCAGGCGGCCCGCACCCCCGACGCGACGGCCGTCGTCTACAACGACACCCGCCTCACATACTCGGCCCTCGACACGTACTCCAACCGCCTCGCCACCCTCCTCACCGCCCACGGCGCCGGCCCCGAACGGCTCGTGGCCCTCGCCCTGCCGCGCTCCGCCGAGCTGGTGGTCGCGGTCCTGGCGGTGCTGAAGACGGGCGCCGGGTACGTGCCGATGGACCCGGCGTATCCGGCGGAACGGTTGGCGTTCATGCTGGCCGACTCGCGGCCGGTACTGGTGCTCGCCGGGGACGGGGTGGAGGTGCCGGCCGGGTGCGAGGTGCCGGTGGTGCGGGTTGGAGCAGTGGATGAGTGGCCTGTGGATGAGTGGCTGAGCCAGTCATCCAGTGAAGGCGGGGCAGGGGTGGAGCAGTGGCTCAGCCACTCATCCACCACACCCACGGCCGATCCCACCCGAGTGGCTGAGTGGCCCAGCCACTCGCCCGCCTCCGCACCGCCCGTGGACCAGTGGCTGAACCACTCGACCACTCCCCCGCCAGCCACCCCGCCCCAGGCGGCCCAGTGGCTCAGCCACCCGTCCACCACCGCCTACGTCATCTACACCTCCGGCTCCACCGGCCGCCCCAAGGGCGTCGCGATCCCCCACAGCAACGTCGTGCGGCTGCTCTCCGCCACCCGTCGCTGGTTCGACTTCGGGCCGGGGGACGTGTGGACGCTCTTCCACTCGTACGCGTTCGACTTCTCGGTGTGGGAACTGTGGGGGGCGCTGCTGCATGGCGGGACGTTGGTGGTGGTGCCGTTCGAGGTGAGCCGGGACTCGGGGGAGTTCTTGCGGCTGCTCGTGCGCGAGCGGGTGACGGTGGTGAACCAGACGCCGTCGGCGTTCGGGGAGTTGTTGCGGGCGGACGCGGCGGCGCCGGAGCTGCGGGGGCGGTTGGCGTTGCGGTATGTCGTGTTCGGCGGGGAGGCGCTGGATCCGGGCGCGGTGGTCGAGTGGTTCGGCCGGTACCCGCAGGACGCGCCGATGCTCGTGAACATGTACGGGATCACCGAGACGACCGTCCATGTGACCGGGCTGCCGCTCACAGAAGAGGTGGTCGGGGACGGCAAGGGACGGATCGGGGAGGTGATTCCCGACCTGCGGGCGTATGTGCTGGATGCCGGGTTGCGGGTCGTACCGCCGGGCGTGGCAGGGGAGTTGTACGTCGCCGGGGCCGGGCTCGCGCGTGGGTATCTGCGGCGGCCGGGGCTGTCGGCGGAGCGTTTCGTCGCCGACCCGTACGGCCTGCCGGGAACCCGGATGTACCGCTCCGGCGATGTCGTGCGCTGGAACGCGCGCGGCACCCTGGAGTTCGTCGGACGCGCCGACGACCAGGTCAAAGTCCGGGGATTCCGGATCGAGTTGGGAGAGATCGAGGCGGCCCTCGCCGTGCACCCCGAGGTCGCGCAGGTCGCCGTCCTCGCCCGGCAGGACCGCGCCGACGACACGCGGCTCGTCGCGTACGTCGTCCCCGCGCCCGGGAAGGTCGCGCACTCGGCGACGCTGCGGCAGCACCTGCGGGAGCGGCTCCCGGAGTACATGGTGCCGAGCGCGTTCGTCGCGCTGGACGCCCTGCCGCTGACCGCGAACGGCAAGCTGGACCGGCGTGCGCTGCCCGAACCGCAGGTCGGGGCCGTCGGCTCCGGGCGGGCGCCGCGCACCCCGCAGGAGCAGATCCTGTGCGAGCTGTTCGCGGAGATCCTCGGTGTCCCCGAGGCCGGCGTGGACGACAACTTCTTCGACCTGGGCGGCCATTCACTCCTCGCGACCCGCCTCGTCGCCCGGGTCCGCGTCACCCTCGGTGTCGAACTCGAACTGCGCGCCCTGTTCGAGGCCGCGACCCCAGCCGGTCTCGCCGCGAGCCTCGCCGCCGCCGGACAGGCCCGCCTCGCCCTCGACGCCTCGCCGTCACGTCCCGAGCTGATCCCGCTGTCGTTCGCCCAGCGGCGCCTGTGGTTCCTGCACCAACTGGAGGGCGAGAGCGCCAACTACAACATCCCGCTGGCCTGGAGGCTCCAAGGCCCCCTGAACCGGGCGGCGTTGGAGACCGCGCTCGCCGACGTCGTCGGACGCCACGAGAGCCTGCGGACCGTCTACCCGCAGGTCGACGGCGTCCCGTACCAGCGGATCCTGGACCCGGACGAGGCGCGACTCCCGCTGCGGGGCGGGAACCTCACCGAGGACACGCTCGACGCCGTCCTCGCCGAGTCCCTCCGGTACGCCTTCGACCTGGCCGTCGAACTCCCCCTCTACGCCCAGCTGTTCGAGGTCGCAGAGGGCGAACACGTCTTACTTCTGGTGATCCACCACATCGCGGGCGACGGCTGGTCCCTCGGCCCGCTCGCCCAGAACCTCGCCGACGCGTACGCGGCCCGCTGCCGGGGCGAAGAGCCCGTCTGGGCCGAACTCCCCGTCCAGTACGCCGACTACACGCTCTGGCAGCATCAACTCCTCGGCGACGCGCAGGACTCCGAGAGCCTCTTCGCCCGCCAGGCCGCCTACTGGACGCGGACCCTCGCCGGGCTCCCCGAACAGATCCAGCTCCCCACGGACCGGCCCCGCCCGGCCGTCGCCTCCCACCAGGGCGGCTTCGTCAGGGTCCGCCTCGACGCCGAACTCCACCACGAACTCCGCGAGTTGGCCCGCACGCACGGCACCAGCCTCTTCATGGTCCTGCACGCCGGGCTCGCCGGGCTCCTCGACAAGCTCGGCGCGGGTGAGGACCTCCCCGTCGGCACCCTCATCGCGGGCCGCACCGACCAGGCGCTCGACGACCTGATCGGCTACTTCGTCAACACCCTCGTCCTGCGCGGCGACACCTCGGGCGACCCCACCTTCGCCGACCTCCTCGCCCGCGTCCGCGACGTCTCCCTCGCCGCCTACGCCCACCAGGACCTGCCCTTCGAGTACCTCGTCGAGGCCCTCAACCCGGCCCGCTCGCTCTCCCACCACCCGCTGTTCCAGGTGATGCTGGTCCTCCAGAACGCGCCCCGGGCCGACTTCGCCCCGCCCGGCCTGACCACCAGCACCGTCCAACTCACCACCACCACCTCCAAGCTGGACCTCATCTTCTCCATGTCCGAACGCCACACGGACGACGGAGAACCCGAAGGCATCGACGGCTTCGTCGAGTTCGCCGGCGACCTCTACGACACCGGCACCGTCCAGAGCATGGTCGACCGCTGGATCCGGCTCCTCCGGGGCGGAGTCGCCGACGCCCGGCTCCGGCTGAGCCAGATCGACGTCCTGTCTCCCGAGGAACGCACCGCCCTCCTGCCCACCCCGGTCCCGGCACCGGCCGGAGACCTCGTGTCCCTCTTCGAGGCCCAAGCACGGGACCACGCCGACGCGTTGGCCGTCGTCGCGGGCGCGGACCGCCTGACGTACGGCGAACTCAACGCCCGTGCCAACCGCTTGGCGCACTGGCTGATCGAACGGGGCGTCGGGGCGGAAGACTTCGTCGCCCTCGCCCTGCCCCGCTCGGCGGACCTCGTCGTGGCCGTCCTCGGTGTCCTCAAGTCCGGTGCCGCCTACCTGCCGCTCGACCCCGACTACCCCGCCGCACGCCGGGAGTTCATGGTCGAGGACACCCAACCGGCGCTGGTGCTGGACGACTTGGGCGTGGTGGGGGAGGGGTATCCCGACACGGACCCCGGTGTACGGATCTCCCCGGATCACCCGGCGTACGTGATCTACACGTCCGGCTCGACCGGTCGCCCCAAGGGCGTGGTCGTTCCGCACGGCAATGTGGTGCGGTTGTTCCGCGCTACGGACCAGTGGTTCGGGTTCGGCCCGGACGATGTGTGGACGCTGTTCCACTCGTACGCCTTCGACTTCTCCGTCTGGGAGCTGTGGGGCGCGCTGCTGCACGGCGGTCGGCTGGTGGTCGTGGACTATCACGTGTCCCGCAACCCCGAGGCGTTCGCGGCGCTATTGGCCGCCGAGGGGGTGACGGTCCTCAACCAGACCCCGTCGGCCTTCTACCAGCTGCCTTCTGATGCGGCTGGTCTGTCCCTGCGGTATGTGATCTTCGGCGGCGAGGCCCTGGAGCCCGCCCGCCTGGCGGACTGGCACGCCCATCACGCGGACGACGCTCCGGTGCTCGTCAACATGTACGGCATCACCGAGACGACCGTGCACGTCACGTTCGAAGCCCTCGACGCCTCCTCCGCCGAGCAGCCGTCCAGCGTCATCGGCACCGCGATCCCGGACCTGCGGACGTACGTCCTGGACCGGCATCTGAAGCTCGTCCCGCCCGGCGTGGTGGGGGAGTTGTACGTGGCCGGGGCCGGGCTCGCCCGGGGGTATCTGAACCGGCCCGGGCTGAGCGCGGAGCGTTTCGTCGCCGACCCCTTCGCCGGGTCCGGCACGCGGATGTACCGCACCGGTGACCTGGTCAGGCGGCGGGCGAACGGGGTGCTGGAGTACGCGGGACGCGCTGACGATCAGGTCAAAGTCCGGGGATTCCGCATCGAGTTGGGCGAGATCGAGGCGGCGCTCGCCGCCCACTCCGAGGTCGCGCAGGTCGCCGTCCTCGCTCGGCAGGACCGCGCCGACGACACGCGGCTCGTCGCGTACGTCGTGGGTGACGCGGCTGCGGACGACCTCCGTGCCCACCTGCGCGGGCGCCTCCCCGAGCACATGGTCCCGGCTGCGTTCGTGCACCTGGACGCCCTGCCGCTGACCGTCAACGGGAAGCTCGACCGCGCCGCCCTGCCCGCGCCCGACCTCACGCCGACGGAGTCGGGCCGCGCGCCGCGCACCCCGCGCGAACAGCTCCTGTGCGACCTGTTCGCGGAGGTGCTCGGCGTCGCCCAAGTCGGCCTGGACGACGACTTCTTCGACCTCGGCGGCCACTCCCTACTGGCCACCCGGCTCGTCGCCCGGGTCCGCGCCGCGCTCGGCGTGGAACTCGAACTGCGGGCGCTCTTCGAGTCCCCGTCCGTCGCCGGGGTCGCCGCGAGCCTCGGTACGGCGGGTGAGGCCCGCCCGGCGCTCGTCCCGGCCGCCCGGCCCGAACGCCTGCCCCTGTCGTCGGCCCAGCGCCGGCTGTGGTTCCTGCACCGCCTGGACGGCGGCAGCGCGGCCTACCACATCCCGTTGGCCTGGCGCCTGACCGGCCCGCTCGACCGCCCCGCCCTGGAAGCGGCCCTCGCTGATCTGACGGCCCGTCATGAGAGCCTGCGTACCGTCTTCCCGGATCTCGACGGCGTCCCGTACCAGCACGTCCTGCCCGAGCACCGCCCCCTCCTCCCGGTCACCGAAGGCGTGGACCTCGCCGCCTCCCTGGCCCGCCCCTTCGACCTGGCGACCCAACCGCCCCTGCGCGCCGACCTGTTCACCGACGGGCCCGGTGTCCACGTCCTCCTCGTCACCGTCCACCACATCGCGGGCGACGGCTGGTCCCTCGGCCCGATCAACCGCGACCTCGCGGCGGCGTACACGGCACGCTGCGCCGGCCGGGCCCCCGACTGGGCCGAACTGCCCGTGCAGTACGGCGACTACACGCTCTGGCAGGAGCAACTCCTCGGTGACGCCGGGGACTCGGAGAGCCTCTTCGCCCGCCAGGCTGCCTACTGGACGCAGGCCCTCGCCGGGCTCCCCGATCAGATCCACCTCCCCACCGACCGGCCCAGGCCCGCCACGCCCACCTTCCGAGGGGGCCAGATCCGCGTCGAGCTGGACGCCGAGCTGCACGCCGGGCTCCTCGACCTCGGCCGCCGTCAGGGCGCGAGCCTCTTCATGGTGCTCCAGGCCGGGCTCGCCGCCCTGCTGACCAAGCTCGGCGCGGGCGACGACATCCCTGTCGGCAGCCTCATCGCGGGCCGCACCGACCAGGCGCTCGACGACCTGGTGGGCTTCTTCGTCAACACCCTCGTCCTGCGCACCGACACGTCCGGCGACCCGACGTTCACCCAACTCCTGGGCCGCGTCCGGGAGTCGGCCCTCGCCGCCTACGACCACCAGGAGCTGCCGTTCGAGCACCTGGTCGAGGCCCTCAACCCGGCGCGCTCACTGGCCCGGCAGCCGCTGTTCCAAGTCCTGCTGGCGCTCCAGAACGTACCCGGCGGGACCTTCGAACTCCCGGGCGTGCAGGCCGAGATCGTGCCGGTGCACGCGCCCACGGCCATGTTCGACCTGTCGTTCCACCTGCTGGAGCGGGAAGGCGCGGGCGTCCACGGGTACGTGGAGTTCGCGGCCGACCTGTTCGACAGGGACGCGGTGGAACGGCTCCTGGCACGCTGGGTCCGGGTGCTGCAAGCGGCCGTCGCCGGACCGGAGTCGACCCTGAGCCGGTTCGACGTCCTGCTCGACGACGAATACGCACCTGAAGTGGCCGTCCAGCACAGGGAGTTCATCCCTCTGCCCGCCCTCTTCACCCACCGCGCCACCGAACTCCCCGACGCCCCCGCCGTCGTCTTCGAGGACACCACCCTCACCTACGCCGACCTCGAAGCCCGCGCCAACCGCCTCGCCCACTCCCTGACTTCACGCGGTATCTGCCCCGAGGACATCGTCGCGATCTCCCTGCCGCGAGGCGTCGAAGCGGTCGTCGCGACCCTCGCCGTCCTGAAGGCGGGCGCCGCCTACCTCCCCGTCGACCCCGAATACCCCGCCGCCCGGCGTGAGTTCATGCTCGCCGACGCCCGTCCGGCCCTCGTCTTCGACGACCCGGCAGCCGTCGACCCCGGCCCCGGTCACCTCGGCACCGCGCCCGAGGTGGCGTACGCCGCGCAGCACCCGGCGTACGTGATCTACACCTCCGGCTCGACCGGCCGCCCCAAGGCGGTCGTCATGCCCGCCGAGGCGCTCGCGAACCTCCTGCACTGGCACCATGCCACCCTCGGTGGCCAACCCGGCACGCGCGTCGCGCAGTTCACCGCCGCAGGCTTCGACGTCGCCGTCCAGGAGACCTTGTCCGCCCTGCTGTACGGCAAGACGCTGGTCGTGCCCACGGACGACGAACGGCGCAGCGCCGAACGGTTCGTGGACTGGCTGGAGCGGCACCGGGTCGAGGAGCTGTACGCCCCGACCTTGATGCTGGAGGCGGTCGCGCAGGCGGCCGAGGAGCAGGGCAGGGACCTTCCGGACCTGCGGCTGATCGTGCAGGCCGGCGAGGCCATGCGGGTCGGCGCTCTGCACGCCTTCCGGGACCGGCGGCTCCACAACCACTACGGCCCGGCGGAAACGCACGTGGTGACCGCCTACGCGCTGCCCGCCGGACACGACACCCACCCCGTCCCGATCGGCCGCCCGATCGACCAAGTCCGCGCCCACGTCCTGGACTTGGCGCTGCGTCCGGTCCCGCCCGGCGTCCCCGGCGAGCTGTACCTGTCCGGCACCTGCCTGGCCCGCGGCTACCTCGGCCGCCCCGCCCTGACGGCGGAGCGCTTCGTCGCCGACCCGTACGGCCCGCCCGGCGCCCGCATGTACCGCACCGGAGACCTCGCCCGCCGCCGCACCGACGGCGAGCTGGAGTTCCTCGGCCGCGCCGACCAGCAGGTCAAGGTACGGGGCTTCCGCATCGAACCCGGCGAGGTAGAGGCCGCCCTCACCGCGTACCCCGGAGTGTCCCGGGCGGCGGTCCTCGTCCGGGACGACCGCCTCGTCGCCTACGTCGTGCCCGCGACCGTGCCCGCCGCACCTCTCCTCGCCCATCTCCGCGACAGGCTCCCGGACTTCATGGTCCCCTCGGCCGTACTCGCCCTGGACGCCCTCCCATTGACGCCCAACGGCAAGCTCGACCGCGCCGCCCTGCCCGCACCCGCCCCCGAGGCGACGGGCCGCGCCCCGCGCAGCGCACGCGAACAGCTGCTGTGCGAGCTGTTCACCGAGGTGCTCGGCGTCGACCGAGTCGGCCCGGACGACGACTTCTTCGCGCTCGGCGGCCACTCCCTGCTCGCCACCCGCCTGATCTCCCGCATCCGCGCCACCCTCGGCGTCGAACCCGAACTCCGCGCCCTCTTCGAGGCCCCCACCCCGGCCGCCCTCGCCGCCCGCCTCGGCGACGCGGACACGGCACGCCCCGCACTCACCCGCCAACTCCGCCCCGCCGTCCTGCCGTTGTCGTTCGCCCAGCGCCGCCTGTGGTTCCTGCACCGCATGGAGGGCCCGAGCGCCACCTACGCCATGCCGCTCGCCCTGCGCCTGACCGGCCCCCTCGACCGGGAGGCACTCGGCCTCTCCCTCGGCGATGTGACGGACCGTCATGAAAGCCTGCGGACGGTCTTCCCGGACGTGGACGGCGTCCCGTACCAGCACATCCTGACCGACACCCACCCGACCCTGATCGCCACCGACACCGACGAGGCCGGCCTCCCCGAGGCGCTGGCCCGCGCCGCGCGCCGCGGATTCGACCTGGCCGCCGAAATCCCCCTGCGCGCCGAGCTGTTCACCCTCGCGCCCGACGAACACGTCCTGCTGCTCCTCCTGCACCACATCGCGGGCGACGGCTGGTCGCTCCGGCCCCTCTCCCGCGACCTGGCGACGGCCTACGCGGCCCGCACCCGGGGCGAGACGCCCGACTGGGCCCAACTCCCCGTCCAATATGCCGACTACACGCTCTGGCAACGCGACCTCCTCGGCGAGGAGTCCGACGCCACGAGCGCCTTCGCCGGACAGACCGCCTACTGGCGCGAGGCGCTGGCGGGCCTCCCCGAACAGCTCCACCTCCCCACCGACC
>NZ_LIRL01000162.1 GCF_001419795.1 Streptomyces niveiscabiei | reverse complement strand
GCTCGCGGGGTGGGCGGCATGCGATCGGAGGGCACCTCGGAGCGTCAACTCGCCGTCGGGCACGGCTCGTTCGCGTCTTCCCCGGTGACCCTGCTGCCCCGGCAGAACCTGGACGCCCTACGCCGTGGGTATCACGTGCTGGACGTCGCCGGGTTCTGGCTGCCCGTCGCGGCCGTGGCGTTCGCCGGGGCCGGTATCGCGGTCGCCGGGTGCCGGCGCCGGGCCCTGACGGCGACCGCCCTGGGTACGGCGCTCGGTGGCGCGCTGCTCGGGCTCGCGGTCGCGGTCGCCCGTCACCTCACCCTCGACGGCCTCACCGACCCGACCCACCGGCTCGCCGCGGCGGCCGTGTACGACGCGCTGACCGAGACCTTGCGCACGGCGTCGTGGCTGCTGCTGGCCGGGGGGCTGGTGGTCGCGGGGGCTACGTGGGTGACGCGGGTGGTGCGGACCCGGGTGTGAGGGGGCGAGGTTGCTTCGGGGGGCTACCCCCCCCCGCTGAGGACCAGCGGCGTCCGCACGGGACTCGCCGCCGGAGGGGGTCAGCGGCGTCCGTGGAGGCCCCCCGCACAGAGCCCGGCACCCCCGGATGCTGTTCAGCCCCGCCGGTGCAGGGCGATGTTCACCAGCAGCGCGCGATGGTCCGTACCCGGCAGGTCGAGGAAGCGTGCGTGCGACGTCGAGAAGTCGTCGCTCAGCAGGACGTGGTCGATCTGGGTGCCGAACGTGGGGGTAGTACTTGAGGGCCAGCTCGGCTCGTGGCTCTTTCCGGTGAGGCGGGCTGCGTCGTGGAGGCCCGTGCCGAGGATGCGGCGGAAGGCGGCGTGGTCCTGGGAGGCGTTGAAGTCCCCCGCGAGTACTACGGGTCCGGTCTGCCGGGCCGCCCATGCCTGGATGCGGCCCAACTCACGCTTCCATAGGCCAACTTGACCGGGCAACGGCGGTTTCGGGTGGGCGAGCTGGAGGCGTACGGCGGTGCCGTCGACGTCGGCCACCGCGCCCGGCATGCCCATCTCGGCGGGGATCGTCGCGGCCGGGGTGAGGGGGTAGCGGCTGAGGATGACGGACCCTACCGAGGTATCACCCTCGACCGCCTGGCGGTACGGGTAGGGGGTCGCGAGTTCGCGGCGCAGGGTCGCCTGGCAGCCGTACTCGCACTCCTGGACGAAGACGATGTCGGGGTTCTCGCGGCGTACGGCCCGCAGGAGGGCGTCGGTGGCCCAGCCGAACTCGACGTTGGAGGTCAGCACCTCCAGGCGGGCGGCGACCGGGCCGCCCGGTTCGCGAGCGGTGCCGTACGGCTGGAGGAACCAGGCCAGCGAGCCGAGGACGACGGCGGCCCAGAGGAGGCCGGGCCACCAGCGGGCGAGGAGGGAGAGGAGGGCGGCGGCGGTCGCGGGGACCAGCAACCACGGGAGGAACGCGAGGAGTTGGGGTACCGGGGTGACCGCGTCGGTGCCGGTGGCCCGGCAGCCGGCGATCACGCTCACCCCGGCCAGCACCAGGCCCGCGCACCAGGCGCCGGCTGTCCTCCCCCAGGGCCGTGCGGCCGGGTCAGCGGAACTCCCGGACGACCTCGATGCGTCCGACGATGTGCTCGTTGAACTCATCCAGCTCCTCCGCGGGCACCCACAGCTCCAGAATGGTCTTCCCACCAGCCTGCCGCACGGGATACCGCGCCAAGAACGCGCTCTCCACCTCGAACCGCGTCACATACCCCACCCCCGACGCCGGCACGTTCCAGTCCCGCGCGATCCGTACGGCGTAGTCCTCATTGAGTACGGGATAGAAGATCGGCTGCTCCGCCAGCCGAGGCGGCCACGCCGTCCACCCACTCGCCTCGACCAACGCGAGTTCCTCGGGACCGGTGGGACGCCAGAGGGTGGTGGTAAGGGTCGTAGTACTCATGAGTGACGACCGTAGTCGTACCCCTGTGGGGTGAGCGAGGCGGTTTCCGTGGCGCGCGGGGGCGCCCCCGCCGGGAGGCTGCGGTTCTCGGCGGGGGCGGGGGTCGACTGGGCGTTCGCTGCCTGGCCGGACAAGTCCGGCCAGGCATACGGGAGTTAAACGCCGATGTCGCGGCCGTCCGTGCGCCAGACCGAGACGACCGCGGGGCGGACGATCTTGCCGGGGCCGTCGGGCCAGGTGGAGGCGGGCTTTTCGACGGAGGCGCCGTCGATTTCGCCGGGGTGCTGGACGGAGACGAGGACGCGGCGGTCCTGGATGAGCGGGCCGCAGGTCTCCGCGCCGGTCGGCACCGTGAGGAACTGCTTCAGCTCACCCCGGCGCGGGCCCTTGGTCGCGACGCCGAACAGGCCGTCGTGGGAACCGAGTTGGTTGCCGTCGGTGGAGATCCACAGGTTGCCGTGCGGGTCGAAGGCGACGTTGTCCGGGCAGGAGATGGGGCTGACCGCGGACTTGGGGAATCCGGCGAAGTAGGTGTTCGGGTCGTTCGGGTCACCGGCGACGAGGAACAGCGTCCAGCCGAACCTCAGCGACTCGGGACGGCCCCGGTGCTCGGTCAACTCCAGTACGTGGCCGTGCTTGTTGGCGTTGCGCGGGTTCGCCTCGTCCGCCTTCGCGTTCGAACCGACGCCCCGGTTCGAGTTGTTGGTGAGCGCGACGTACACCTTGCCGGTGACGGGGGAGGGTTCGATGTCCTCGGGCCGGTCCATCTTCGTCGCGCCGACCTTGTCCCCGGCGAGCCGCGTGAAGACGAACACCTCCTCGGCGGTCATGCCCTCGACGTGCGAGACGGCGCCCTTCGCGGTCGCCGTGGCCAGCGGGATCCACTCGCCGCTGCCGTCGAACTCCCCGTCGGCGGGCAGCTTTCCGGTCCCGTCGATCTCGATCGCGGGCGAGTTGCCGGTCAACTTCGCGACGTACAGGGTGCCTTCGTCGAGCAGCGAGAGGTTGTGCTCGCGCACGGCACGCGACGAACCGCGCTTCATCCGCTTGCTGCCGACGAACTTGTAGAAGTAGTCGAAGCGTTCGTCGTCGCCGGAGTAGATCACCGGGCGCCCGTCGGCGGTGAGGCGGACGGTCGCGGCCTCGTGCTTGAACCGGCCGAGCGCGGTGTGCTTGCGCGGCGTGGAGGAGGGGTCGTACGGGTCGAACTCGACGACGTACCCGAAGCGGTGGACCTCGTTCGGCTCCTGCGCGATGTCGAACCGCTTGTCGAAGCGTTCCCACTTGCGCTCGGTGGCGCCGGTGCCGATGCCGTACCGCTTGTCGGTCGCGCGCGAGGAGTTCGCGAAGTACTGGTTGAAGTTCTCCTCGCCGTGCAGCGTCGTACCCCAGGGTGTCGTACCTCCGGAGCAGTTGTTCAGCGTCCCGTACACCTTGCGGCCGGTCGGGTCGGCGGAGGTCTTCAGCAGGTCGGACCCGGCGGCGGGCCCGGTCAGCCGGAACTCGGTGGTCGCGGTGACCCGCCGGTTGAGGTGGTGGCGGGGTACGACGGTGAGCTTGCCGGTCCTGCGGTCCTCCTGGACGACGACGGCGGCGAGGCCGTGCGCGGCCCAGGCGACCTCGACCTGCTGACGCGTCGGGTTCGCCGGGTCGTAGCCCCGGAACATGAGGATCTCGTCGGTGTACTCGTGGTTGGCGACGAGGAGCTGGCGGTCGCACTCGCCCGGCAGGGGGAGGAGGGCGAGGAAGTCGTTGTTGTACCCGAACTGGCCGGCCTGCGCGGCACCGGTCTGGTTCTCCGGGTCGAACGCGGGAGCGCCCTTCACGATGGGCTCGCCCCAGCGGACGACGACGTTCTGCCCGTAGCCCTCGGGTATGACGACCGCGTCGGTGCGGTTGGGGGCGACGGCGCCGTACCGGAGGCCGCGGGCGGCCTGCCCGGACGGGTTGCCGTAGCTCCCGGGTACTACCGGTTTAGCCGCGAGGGGGGAGGCGTCGGCCGACGGCGCGTTCGTGACCGTGGCCGCGCCGGCCGCTGCGGCGACGGTGACCACGGCGGCGGCCCGCACCATCGCGCGGCGGCTGAGCGCACCGGCGATCACGTCTCCGACGTACTCGTTGTCGCTGGTGTTGGGCACCTCGTGGAAGCAGGCGTCACCACACCGGAAACGGCAGGTCAGGGCGGATCGGCCGCCCGGATGGGAACCGGTCTGCGTGGTGATGATCGGCAGCAGCTTGCGCACTTTGCTCTCCCCTTGCGTGCCCTTGGTGTCAGCGTGACGCTAGGGGTGCCTTTGTGCCGGAGTGGGGCTGGTGAGTGAACGGTGGATGAACGGGTGGGGGACGTGCGGGGTGTTGCCGGGCCCTTCGGTGAACACCCTTGTGGGGACGTGGAGTTGGCCGGTTTACGTTGCCGCCGGTCGGTGGCGGGTGTTTGACACCCGGCCCCTTTTCCCGCTCACCCCTGCCCATGATCGCCATGTGGGGCCGCTAACCTTACGTGTCCGTCCTGGCCAGGGATTGACGGGCTTCAACTCACGCGAAGGGTTGCGCACATGGGTATTCTCACTCTCCTGCGAAACGCGTTCGGCAGGTCACGCAAGGAGCGTGCCGCCGAAGCAGAGGGTGCGGACCAGGTCCCTTCCCAGCAGGAGCCTGCGGCGCAGAGCCCGGTCGAGGACCCCACACCGGCGCCCGCTCCTTCCCCGGCGCCGACTCCTTCCTCGGCCCCCGCGCCTTCGCCCGTCCCCGAGCCCCGCCAGTCCGACTCGTCCGAGCACGACCTCGTCGCGGCGGCCTTCGACAACGTGAAGGTCCCGACACCGACGCGGTCCCCGGAGGGGGCGGCCAAGGGCGAGATTGAGACGGCGGAGGTCTCGGCCGAGGCGAAGCCGGAGACCGGGGCCGGGACCGACGCCGGCGTCGAAGCTCCGGCTGAGGCCGAGTCGGTCGCGGGAGCTACGGGTACCCCCGGTACCGCTGAGGTATCGGAGGAGGCCGACGCCGGTACTACCTCCGCCGTAGGGGCTGTGGAGGTCCCCCAGGAGACCGAGGCGGACGAGGCGCCTGCGGCTGCGGCCGAGGTCACGGAGACGCCGGAGGCCGAGGTCGAGCCCGTCGAGACGCCGGCCGCCACGGAAGCCCAAGCCGAGACCGACACCGAGCCCGAGGTCACCGAAGCGCCGGTCGCCGAGGAGCCCGCCGCCGAAGCGGAGGCCGTGGACACGGCGCAGGCCCAGGAGGAGACCGAGCCCGAGTCGGCGGAACCCACGGAAACGCCGGCCGCCGAGCCGACGCCGGAACCGGCGGCGGAAACCGAGACCTCCCCTGCGGAGATCCCGGCACCCCCCGTAGTACCGGTACTCCCCACGACCACCCCCGAGGAGCCCGAGGCCAAGCCGGAGCTGCCGTCCCCCGCGTCCGACGACGCCCCCGAAGCAACGTCGGCCCCCACCGACGGCGTAACTCCTGAGGCCGAGCCGCTCACCACGGAGCCCGCCC